>JAHEIK010000399.1 GCA_024639415.1 Planctomycetota bacterium | reverse complement strand
CGACCAGGTAGACGCGCCCGTCGCCGCCCGGGTACATCCGCTCCGCCCGGAGCCGCAAGAGCGTCCCGCTGAGCATGGCATCCGGCGTGTACGGGAACGCGCCGGCAGCCTCGTCGCTGTAGACGCTGAGCGTCGTGGTCGGCGCGGGATCGCAGCCGTCCGTCACCGAGTACGCGAAGCCGGCAGGCATCATGCCATTGCGGGCCGGCCAGAGCATGTTGCGCGACGCGGAGCACACCACGACGGGCGGCGTCTTGTCCGTGACCTCGAAGTCGTCGTCGGAGATGTCGAAGAAGATGTTCCCGACACCACGCACGCGAATACGGACGGTCGTCGACTCCAGACACGACGGCAGCGTGACGGCCTGGGAGCCGTCGTTCGGCGTCGACGCCAGCAGCGTGGTGACGGTCTGGAAGCCGTCCGTCGACAGCTCGATCGCCACGTTCGCCGTGCTGACGGGTGCGGAGGCGCTGCCCGCCACGTCCCACGTGACCGTCTGGGTGGAGCCCTCACCCCACGACTCGCCGCCGTTGGGGCTGATGATCTCGAAGCCCGTGGAAGCCGCAACGGTGACCTGCATGTCGTCCGACGCCGTGCCGCCAACCGCTCGGTTGTCGCGCACCGTCAGCCGGAACGTCAGGGTGCGTGCGACAGCCGGCAGCTGCTCACCGCGGCCGCCGGGCACGCCGGCCGTACCGGGGTACGTGGAGCCGGTCAGGAGCCACTCGTCCATGTCGGGGAACGTCCGGCTGGGTGTGGCCAGCGGTGCGCGGCTCCGGAAGAGCGCGATGCGGCCGTCGTCCAGATAGAAGAGGTCCCGCACGGGATCGCCCACCGGCGACGGATTGATGCCCTCCCAGCAGTAGCTGAGCGTGTCGGCCGCATCCGCATCGGATCCGCTACCCGTAAGCACGAACGGCGTGTTGGCCGGAATCGTGAAGTCGCCGCCTGCGTTGGCCGTCGGCAGGCTGTTGCCCGTCGCCGTCGTCGTCCCGCAGCTCGCAACGGTCGCCATGTGGTTCACGATCTCCTGCAGGTTGACGGCGTGGAAATAGTCGTCGGACCACGCCGGGTCGCCTGGCGGCGCATCAGGGAAGCCGGGCGGCGAGGTGATGACGTTGTCGTTCCCGCAGATACCGCTGTAGGCCATGATCGTCGTGCCGGAGCCCGGCTCGACGCGCACCGCGAGGCTCGTGTTCGGGGCAAAGCAGTTATCGCCATTCCAGGGGTGGTTGCCACCGAACTGGTGTCCCACCTCGTGCGCTACGTAGTCCACGATGTAGGCGCGGCACGTGGCGCACGTCGTACCGTCCACCGAGGTCCAACCGCGCGCCTTGGAGCCGTTGACACAGAGCACGCCCAGGGAGGCGACGCCGTTCATCCCGCCGGCGGCATCGAACGTGTGGCCGATGTCGTAGTCCCCGTCGTTCAGCACGCTGTCCGTGACGCTCTGCGCGGTGCCAAGACGATCACTCGTCGTCGGGAACGGATCCGTGAAGGACGGCGCGAAGGTTAGGATCCAGTCAAAGGTCAGGTTGACCGAGAGTTCCCGGCCGTAGGTCTGGTTGAGGCGGTTGACGATCGTCGTGATCGCGCTACTCGGGCTGTCCGGCGCCGCAAATGCTGCGAAAGCATCCGTGGCGATGGCCGCGAGCCGGAAGACGCGCAGGTTGGCTCCCGTGGTGAGCGCGTTCACGCCGGGGGGCGGCGCGTCATGCGTGTGCCCCACCCCATCCGGATGTCCGCCTTCGCAGTCACAGCCGAACGGCGCGTCCAGGGGACCCCGGCCGTCCTTGCCGTAGACGACGTAGTGCCGGTCGTCGCCGACGCGGGCCGGGTCGATCAGGACCGTGCGGTCCTCGGTGTAGATGGATCCGTGGAAGCCGCTGTCCGTGACCTCGCAGTGCACGATGCCCGGCACGCCGTCAGCGCGGTCGCCCTGGAACGTCATGATGTGCGGATTCGCCGCTTGGACCTCGGGGCCCAGGATGGGCGCGTTCCAGATGTCGAACGGCACCATGTTGCCTGCCCCGAGCGGAATCTCGACGCGCCGCGGGGTGGTCTCACGGTCTCCGCCGTAGTTGGGATGCAGAGGCGCGGTGCGCAGGTCACCCTCGAGGCCGTCGAGATCGAGGTCGAAGTAGCGGCCGCGCGCGACGACCACGTAGTCCTCGCTCTGCGGCGGCTCGCTCGTCTCCTTGAAGAAGGAGGTCCCCTCCGGCTCAGCGCCCCCTGGGAGGATGCCGGTACCCCCAGTGCCGCCACCGCACGCGGTGAAGAGAGCAACGAACGCAAGGAACGCCAGCAGGCGCATCTTCCACGACATCACGATCCTCCTCGGAATCCGTGTCGCGCGAGGTGCCTTGAGTCCGCGGCCCGCAGGCATCTGCGCGGGACCTTCGATCTACGCAGATGGTACGGAATTGCCGCCCGCGCGGCCAGGGGGCAGCGCGGCCGCGAGAACGCGCCCGAGCGGGCCGCAGAGCCCAGTTTTTTGGCATTTTCGGGCCCTCGGCATCCCCTCGGGGGGGCCTCCCCGGTGCGCTAGGCTCGGGCCCAGATAGCGCACTCTCGCGCGGAGCAATGCGATGACCCAGACCTGTGACGGCGCCCGTCAGGGCGTCATGGCGCACCTCGAGGCTCTTCGTTCGCTGGGAGGTGCCCGCCGCACCGAAGGCCTGCCCGGCGACGTGATCGAACGGTTCCTGGACCACGATGCGAGTCTGCACACGGCCATCGAGCGCGCCTTCGAGCGCTACGAGGAGCTGGCGGTCGAGTACGGCGACTTCATGACGCTCGACGAGGACGCCCAGGTCGCTCTCGTCCAGCAGAACCTCATCAACTTCTACGGCCTGCCGCTCGTCAACCCGTACGTCGCCTTGTCGGCCGACGGCCCCTGGATCGTCACCTGCAAGGGTGCCGTCCTGCACGACTCGGGCGGCTACGGCATGCTCGGTCAGGGCCATGCCCCCGCGCAGGTGCTCGAGGCGCTCGCACGGCCGCAGGCCATGGCCAACGTCATGACCCCGAGCCTCAGCCAGATGCGTCTCATCCGCGCGTTGCGCGACGAGATCGGCCACCGCCGGGCCGACGGCTGCCCCTACCGCGGCTTCATCTTCATGAACAGCGGCTCGGAGTCGGTCACCGTCGCAGCGCGCCTCGCCGACGTGAATGCGAAGAACATGACGGACGTGGGCGGGCGCCACGCGGGGAAGCCGATCCGCCGGCTGTCCCTGGCCGGCAGCTTCCACGGCCGGACGCATCGCCCCGCCTCGTTCTCGGACTCGGGCTCGAAGACCTACTGCGAGCGGATGGCCAGCTTCCGCGATCAGCCGGCACTGCTGACCGCGCCCGCCAACGACATCGACGCGCTGCGCGCCGTCTTCGCCAAGGCCGAAGCCGACGGTGAGTTCATCGAGGCCTTCTTCATGGAGCCCGTCATGGGCGAGGGCAACCCCGGCGTCGGGTTGACGCGGGCGTTCTACGACGTTGCGCGTGAGCTGACCACGGCGCACGGCTCGCTGCTGCTCGTCGACTCGATCCAGGCTGGGCTGCGGACCTGGGGCGTGCTGTCCATCGTGGACTACCCCGGCTTCGAAGACTGCGTGCCGCCCGACCTCGAGACGTACAGCAAGGCGCTGAACGCCGGCCAGTACCCGCTGTCGGTCCTGGCCATGACGCCGGACACGCGCAAGCTGCTGACGCCCGGCCTCTACGGCAACACCATGACCGCAGCCCCGCGCGCGATGGACGTGGGCAGTGCGGTGCTGGAGTCGATCACGCCTGCGATGCGCGAGAACATCCGCGAGCGCGGCTGCGAGTTCGTCGGCCTCCTGAATGCCCTCGCCGCGGAGGTGGACGGCGCCATCGTCGACGTGCAGGGCACGGGCCTGCTCGTGGCGTGTGCGCTGGACCCCGAGCGCTTCCTCTCGCACGGCGACAACAGCACCGAGGAGTACCTGCGCACGAAGGGCTTCGGCGTGATCCACGGCGGCGAGAACTCGCTGCGCTACACGCCGCACTTCGCCGTGTCCTCCGAGGAACTGGAGCTGATCGTCGAGGGCATCCGCGACGCGATCCTC
>JAHEIK010000061.1 GCA_024639415.1 Planctomycetota bacterium | reverse complement strand
AGCGGCTCGACCTACGTCCGGACGCAGTTCTTCCCCGCCTCCTTGGCGCGGTAGAGCGCAGCGTCGGCGTGCGCGACGAGATCGAGCGAGGTCTGCGCGTCGTCGGGGAAGACGCCAACGCCGATGCTGATGGTCGGCTTGAGCGGGATGCCATCCTTCATCATCCCCGCGGTCTCGACCGCGTCGCGAATGTGCTCGGCGACGCCGCAGGCGCGCTCCTTGTCGCGCCCAGGCAGGAACGCACAGAACTCATCCCCGCCGAAGCGCGCCGCGTGCCCGTCCGTGCCCAGGTGCAGCGCGATGATGCGGCCGGTCTCGCCGATGACATGGGCACCGAAGAGGTGGCCGTGCGTGTCGTTGATGCGCTTCACACCGTCCATGTCCATCATCAGCAGCGCCAGCGGCCGCGACGACTGGGCCGCCACCTTGACCGCGTAGTCGAGCGCGTCGTCGAAGCGCCGCTTCGACTCCAAGCCGGTCAGCGGGTCGGTGCCGACCAGGGCGGCGATCTCCGTCTGGAAATCGACGTCCATCGCATCCGCGAAGGAGTAGCGCAGCACGCTCTCACCGACGAGCAGTTTGTCCCCGTCGCGCAGGACATGCGGTCCGGCCAGAGGCTGCCCGTTCACCCGCGTCCCGTTCGTGCTGCCGACGTCCTCCAGGATGTGTGCTCCGGCCGCGCTCCGGCTGATCTGCGCGTGCTGCCACGACACGCCAAGATCCTGGAGCGTGAACGCGGCTTCCGGCGCGCGCCCGATCGTCGTGCTGGCGCCGACCTCGACGTGGACGCCTAAGTCCTGGCCTCCGCGGATGACCGTCAGATACGCGCGCTTGGGCCCAAGACCTTCCGCCGCGGCGTCCTGGGCGGACACGCGGATCGTCTGGGCGGGCTTCTTGGGGGGCTTGGGGTCGCTCATGATTCCAGGGTCATTGCCGCGTGAAACGGGCCGTGGGATGCTGCCGATCCCCAGGAAGGGTAACAAACAGCGTGAATCGACCGCACGGCGACTCCTCGGAGCGCCCGAAGACCCATTCTGTGCGCGCTCCGGAGGCCGCCGCCGGCGGAGCGCCCGAAGTGGGTCAGGAGGTAGACGACTTCCTGCTCGTGGACCGCCTCGGCGAGGACGCCTTCGCGACGGTCTTCCTGGCGCACCAGCGCTCCCTGCACCGCACGGTGGCCCTGAAGGTCTCCACGACGAAGAGCGCCGAAGCCGAGACGCTGGCCCAGCTCGATCACTCCAACATCGTCCGCGTGTACGACCAGCGCCACGTGCCCGGGCGCGATCTGCGCCTGCTGTACATGGAGTACGTCCGCGGCGGCACGCTCGAGGCCGTCATCGAGCGCGTGCGGACCACCCCGATCGCGGAGCGCTCGGGGCGGCTGCTGCTCGATGTGGTCGACCGGGCGTTGGCCGCGCGGGGCGAGTCGCCGCCGCCCGACTCGATCCTGCGCGCGCAGCTGGCCGCAGCGACGTGGCCCGAGGCCGTCTGCCTCCTCGGCGCCCAGCTGGCGGAAGCGCTGGACTACGCACACGGCCAAGGTGTGCTGCACCGCGACGTCAAGCCGGCCAACGTCCTGCTGGACGCCAGCGGCCGCGCGAAGCTCGCCGACTTCAACATCAGCTACGCGTCCGGGTTGGACGTCGCCACGCCGGAGGAAAGCCTCGGAGGCAGCCTCCCGTACATGGCGCCAGAGCAGCTCCGGGCGGTCTCGCCCTTCCATCCGGAGGGCGCCGCCGACGTCACGCAGCGGAGCGACATCTACGGACTCGCGCTGGTGCTGGTGGAACTGCTGACGGGCGAGCTGCCCTTCGCCGCACCGGAAGACGGCCTCGGCTGGCAGCCGCTGTTCGAGCACCTCATCGCTACGCGTGCCGAGGGCGTGGACACCGCCACGTGTGCCGCACTCGGCGCGGGCGTCCCCCCCATGCTGTCCGACACGCTCTGCCACGCGCTCGCGCACGCGCCTGAGGACAGGCCGGCATCCGGCGCAGAGCTGGCGCGGCACCTGACGTGGTGCCTCGATCCCGAGATCCGGCGCGTGCTCACGCCGTCCACGGTGTGGTGGCATCGTGCACTCGCACGCTTCCCCCTCTGCGGCCTCGTCCTGGCAGCCTTCGTCGTCAACGCCGGTCTCTCCCTGCTGAACATCGCGCACAACCTGACGGTGGTGTACGGCGAGACGTGGCAAGACGAGTTCCGTGTGCCCGTCCTGTTGGTCAACGGCGTCGCCTTTCCCCTGGGCATCGCCGCGTTCCTCTGGCTCGGCCGGCGCCTGCGGCGCGCGCTGCGGGCGCGCGCCCGCGGAGCCGCGCCAACGGCGGAGCAGCGCCAGGCCGCTCGTCGTCAGGGCTTGCGGCTGGGGGACCTGATGGCCTTCGTGATCCTCCCGCTCTGGATCCTGGGCGGCCTGATCTTCCCGATCTGGCGGCACCTGGAGCGCGGCGCGGCGGACGAGACGGCCTACTTCCACTTCACGCTCTCGAATCTCGGCTTCGGCATCCTCGCGGCGACCGTGAGCTTCTTCCTGCTCACGCACGGCGTGACGCGGGTCCTGCTTCCGCGGCTCATCGAGCCGGGTGACGTGGACGGCGCGCGCGTCGAGCAGATGCGCCGCCTGCGGCGGCGGGTGCCGCTCTACTTCGCCGCGTGCACCGCGGTCCCGTTCCTCAGCGTCATCGTGCTGGCTACGCAGAGTCACCAGATGGAGGACCTGGGGGGCGCGTTCCTCGTGCTCGGCCTGCTGGGAGCGCTCGCCTTCGCTGCGACCCTGACGCTCGGCGCTTGGATCCGGCGTGACCTCGCCGCCCTGATGCGTGCACTCGCTCCGCGTTAGGCCCCTACAGGGGGACGACCTTCTGCGCCTTCACCTGGGCCGCCAGGATGTCGCCCATCCCGCCGACGACGCCTACGCCGACCTGGTCGGTGAGACCGAGCGCGTCGAGGCAGGTCTTGCACAGGATGACGTGCACGCCCGCCGCCTCGAGGGCTTTGAGATCCTCGAGGACGGGCGAGCCCTCACAAGCCATGCGGACGCCATCCGTGTAGCAGGCGATGGCGCCCGGCAGCGTGCCGTTCTCGAGCGTCAGCTTCAGCCAGACACCGAGCAGTTTCTGCTGCAGCGCTTCATCGGCATGCCCCATGCCCGCGCGCGTGATCGTGATGAGCGTGTCGAGTTGTTCCATGGCGCCCCGGTCCACTGTTGGAGATTCCTACATACCAGCAGCAGGCGAACGGGCGATGCTTGGTCACGTTGGGGCATCCCACGCAGTGTCCGCGGAGAATCTCGTAGACGCCCCCGGCGCGTCCGGCGAGTGCGTCCCTGTCCATCGGTCCAGCCGCCGCGAGACGACGGGAACTGTGGATTTTGCGCAGGAATACGACCGAACTCGCGCCACATGCACCGATTCGCGTCCGCCGCTCGCGCTGGCACGCCTTTAGCAACGGGGCCCCCTCGACATCAAGAGGACGGCACCACCGCTGGCGGGGGCGGGCTGCTGGAGAGTCCCTGGACGCGCTGCGCCCTCGGGAAGTCACCCCGCGGAGCTGAAAATGCGCAACCCATGCTTAGCGGGACTCGCCTTGGTCGTGAGTCTTTCTCTTCTGCTCGCCGCCTGCGGTAGCAGTTCGACGACGCCGGTGTTCGAAGGCCATGAGGCCTACTTCACGGCGAACTCCTACGAGGGCACGGAGTCGTGCCTCGAGTGCCACGAAGGTGACGCGACCGAGGTCATGGCCTCCGGTCACTGGAACTGGGAAGGCACGTCGACCGGCCTCGACGGCAAGGAGACCGAGACGCACGGCAAGACGGACCTCATCAACAACTTCTGCATCGCGATTGCCTCGAACGAGGGTCGCTGCACGCAGTGCCACGTCGGCTACGGCTGGGTTGATGACACGTTCGACTTCACGGACATGACCAAGGTCGACTGCCTGGTCTGCCACGACACGACCGGTCTCTACGCGAAGGCCAAGCCCAACGGCGGCCTCCCGACGACGACCACCGAGGATCTGCAGCTCGTCGCCCAGGCCGTAGGCTCGCCGCGACGCAACAACTGCGGCTTCTGCCACTACAAGGCCGGCGGCGGCGACAACGTCAAGCACGGCGACCTGTCGACCGACATGAACGACCCGCTGTTCGCCAGCGACGTCCACATGGCGACGCTGGGCCTGAACTTCACGTGCCAGCGCTGCCACACGGTCATGGATCACAAGATCGCGGGCATGCCCGTCCACTCGCAGGACGAGGGCACGGTCGCCTGCACGGACTGCCACTCCGCTACCGTCCACGCGGACGCCGGCGCCAGCGCGCAGTACGACAGCCACGCGGCCAAGGTCGCCTGCCAGACCTGCCACATCCCGACCTTCGCGCGCGTCCTGCCCACGAAGACCCTCTGGGACTGGAGCGAGGCCGGCATGGACGTCGACCCGATCCCGGTCGATCAGTACGGCAAGCCGCTGTACGACAAGATGAAGGGCGTCTTCGAGTGGGGCAAGTTCGTCGAGCCGGCACTGCGCTGGTACGACGGCAAGTGGGCCCGCCTGACCGTCGGTGACGACGATCAGCGCGCAGGCAGCTTGGTTACGCTCGGTGAGCCCACGGCCACGCGCATGACCCCCGGCGCCAAGATCTACCCGTTCAAGCGGATGGTCGGCACGCAGATGCGCGACAAGGGCAACAACACCATGTTGGTGCCGCACCTCTTCGGCACGGCCGGCGGCCCGACGCCCTACTGGGGCAACTGGGACTGGGACGCAGCCTTGGTCGAGGGTGCCGCGAAGGCGGGCCAGACCTACACGGGCAACTTCGAGTGGGTCGACACCGAGATGTTCCTGACCGTCAACCACGAGATCGCCCCGAAGGAAGATGCGCGCACCTGCAGCGACTGCCACGGTGGCGGCATCGACTTCACGGCACTCGGCTACTCGGGTGACCCGATCGGTGGCCTGAAGCGCTAGTCGCTTCTCCCCCCGGCGACGCGCGGATCACCTCCGCGCGTCGCTGAGTGCCGAACGGCACGGCACGCCACGCTGAGCGCGGCAGCAGCTTCGGCTTCTGCCGCGCTTCTTCAATTGGCAGACCCGGCCCGCGGATCGCGGCGGCCTACAGCAGCGTGAACGCCTCATTCAGCGCGTCCGTGCGCGCGATGTAGTTCGCGTCCAGGCTGAGGCGGAAGAGGCTCGGGGTCGCCTCGGCGTCGCCAATGAGGCCCAGGATGGCGATCGCCAAGGCGCGCAGCTCGAAGTTCGCCTTGTTCTCGCGCGCGACCTCCGTGATGGCGGGCAGCGACGTCGGATCCTCCAGCTGCCCCAAGGCGGCCGCCGCGGCAATCTGCTCGCGCTGCGACGCGGCCGTGCGCAGCTGGCGCACGAGGGCGGCGGATTGCGGCGTCCCAGTCAGCAGGGAGAGCGCCAATGCGGCGGCACTGCGCGGCGCCTGCTGACGCTTGTCGGCGATCACGTCCAGCAGGCCCTGCTGCACGTCCGTGTCCAGCGCACCGATCTGCGCCAGCGCGATCGCCGCACGGGAGCGCAGCGCAGGACCGGCGTTGCGCTCGTTCAGCACGCCCACGAGACGGTTGCGAGCCTGCGGCGCACGGACCAGCCCGAGGGCCACGGCATACGCGCCGCGCATGTCGCTGTCGCCCTTCGGACGGTCGAAGCCGGCGAGCAGCGTGGCGCGCGCCCCGCGCACGAACTTCTGGATCCGCTCGTGGTGCGACGCCACGTCACGCACGGCCAGCGCGAGCGCGAGCGTGTGGAAGCCGCGCACGGTCACGTAGCTCTTCTGCGCCTTCTGCAGCAGGAACGCGTCGGCCTTCGTCTCCTCGAGGATCGTCGTGGCATCGGTGCGCAGGTCCGCCTGGACGACGCGCGCGAGTGCGATCTGCCCAAGCCCCTCGCTTAGGTGGTCGGGGGCATCCTTGGCCGTGCGGATCAGCGCCTTGGCTGTGTCCAAGCGCTCATCGGGGGTCATGATGGCGGCGTTGCCGCCGAGGGCCAGGCGTGCCGCGCGCTGGACCGGCTGGGGCAGACGCTTGTCGCCTAGGGTGCGCAGGCTGAGCAGCAGCCAGTTCTCGCCGCGCAGGCGAACGTAGGTCGAGAGCGCGTGCGCCCGCTCCAGGGGCGACCACGTGCGTCTGTAGACACGCACGCCCCCCACGGCGCGCCGCAGGTCATCGAACACCTGGGTCGGGATGGCCTTGCGCGGCTGAAGAGCGAGCGCGGTCAGCAGCGCGACGGGCAGGTCGGGATCTTCGTGCCGCTCGGAGAGACGCCGGAGGAGGCCCTTCACGACGAGGCGGCCGTCCTTGCTGAACGGGCTGGCGTAGGGCTGGTCGGCGAGCAGGCCGAGCGAGAAGGCCGCGAAGCAGCGGCAGCGGATCGGGACCTTGGCGCCACCGATGAGGTCGAGCAGGCGGACGCGGGCCAGGTCGAGGCTGATGGCGTCGACGCGCGTCTTCGCATCCGTACGTCGCAGGAGACCCACGGCGAGCGCCGCGGCCTCGCGCTCGAGGCGCGTCGCCTTCTGATCTTCGGCGGCCCGGAGCAGCAGTTCGAGCGTGGCGTCGGTGGTATCGATCTTCGCCAGCGCGATCATGGCCGAGGCGGTGACGGTGTCTCGCTGCCGCTTGCCCTTGCGCCGATCGAGCATGGTCAGGAGGAACGGCTTGATGTGTTGGCGCGCCAGCAGGGCGCGGCGCTCCTTCGTCAGTTCCTCGATGGTCGGCCCGGCGCGCTCGCCCGTCGTCACGCGCCGGGCGCGCAGGGCCTCGCCGCGCGCAGGCAGGTACGCCCAGCTGTTGAGCGCCCACCACGTGCCCCAGTAGATGTCCGGCAGGGAGCCCGTGGTGGACGGGATGCCGCTCCCCGGGGTCACTGTGGGCGGACCGCGCTTGGGACCGGAAGGCGAGGGTGTCGTCGGATCCCCAGGCGGCGCCCGGCCACCCGGCCCCTGGAAGCGTCCGCCATGGGCCCAGGCCTCTCCGGCCGGGGCGGCAAGCAGGACCAAGGCCAGCAGACCGGCGAGCAGCGGCAGGGGTCGCAGCATGGAGCCTCCGGGACCCGCCCAGTCTACGGAGCGGTCCTATCCGCCCCTTCAAACGCGAGCCTTGGGCGGCGGGCACGGCCAATCGCGGGACCGAGGGCCGGGGTCCGGGCCGAGATCCCGCGTGAAGGGGCCCAGGACAGCCGGAGAAACCGCCGGCGCCCGGCCACGTCGCAAGGGAGCGGAGGGAGACGGGCAGTAGGCCTGTTGCCGAGACTCCCCTTCGCGGTGAGGATTGCGGACTGTGGGCATCGAGAGCTACGAACTGGGCGAGCCGGTAGGCGAGAGTCCGCCGAGCACCTTCTTCCAGGGCCGGAACGCCATCCTGGGCAACGAGGTGATGATCCGCCGCCTGACGATCGATCCCACGCGCCCGGATAGCGTGCGGGAGACCTTCTTCCGTGAGCAGCGCCTCTCCGCCACGCTGCGCCACCCCCACGTACAGCGCGCGATCGACGTCTTCGAAGAAGACGGCTACCTCTGGTCGGTGCACGAATGGGAGGTCGGACGCCTCACGCACGACATCGTCGCCGAGGACGGGCCCTTCCCTCTGGCAGAGGCAGCACGACTCGGTGCTCAAGTGGCCGACGCGCTGGGTCACATGCACGCGGAGGGCTTTGTCTTCGGCAAAGTCGCGCCGCGCTTCGTGATGCTCGGCGAGCGTGGGGACGTGCAGCTCATCAATCTGGTGAAGGCCGCCGACCTCGCCGCCGGGCAGTGGCCGCTGCGGCCCGTCGTCCTCGGGCTCTCGCCCTTCACCGCACCCGAGGAGTTCCGCGGGGAACCGCCGACCGCGGAGTCCGACCTCTACGGGCTGGCAGCCACGGTTTTCTGGTGGCTCACGGGAGACTTCCCGCGGGGCGGCGCGGACGAGGAAGAGGCCAATCAGCGCGCACGCGACGGCGCGCCGCTCGTCGACCTGGCGACGCTGCGGCCGGACGTCTCGGCGGGGTTGCTGGAGCGACTCACCACCGCGCTGGCCGCCGATCCGGCCGAGCGGCATGGCAGCGTCGACGCGCTGGGATCGCTGCTCGTCGAGATCCACCAGCGGCAGGCGGCGGAGATCCCCTCCGGCTTCCAGACCGGCGCGAAGCTCTATCCGCACGGCTGCTGCGACGGCGTGGAGATCCTGGGCCGTCACGGCGCGGGCGCCTTCGGGGTGGTCTTGCGGGCGCGGGCACCCAACGACGGCGCCGTGCTCGCCATCAAGGCGCTCAAGCCGGAGCATCGCGAGGACCATAACGCGCACGAGCGCTTCCTGCGCGAGGCCCGGGCCCTCCAGCAGATCGATCACACGAATGTCGTCGGGATCCGCGGGGTCGGAGACGAGAACGGCACGCCCTACGCCGTCATGGAGTTCATCGACGGGCCGGACCTGGGCACGGTGCTGCTGCGCGAGGGCACCCTCGATCCGCTCCGCGTGGCCCAGGTCGGCGCGGGCATCGCACGTGGACTCGCCGCGATCCATCAGGAGGGCATCGTCCACCGCGACCTGAAGCCGCACAACGTGCTCATGGCCGCAGACGACCGCCCGGTGATCGCGGACTTCGGCGTGGCGCGTCAGGACAAGCTCGAGCGGCTCACGCTTACAGGACAGCTGGCGGGCACCCCGCTGTACATGGCGCCGGAGCAGTTCGCCGGTGAAGAGACGACCTCTTCCGTGGATCTCTACGCCCTGGGCACGATCCTCTTCGAGCTGTTGACGGGCGCGGTCCCGTTCAACGGCAAGGACACCATCTCGACGATCACGGCCATCCGCTCCACCGCCCCGCCTGCGCTGCCGCCCGACACACCCGACGCCTTGCGCCGGACGGTGGTGGCACTGCTGAGCAAGGCCCCCGCGGAGCGACCCGCTGGTGCGGCAGAGGTCGCGACCGCACTCGCATCCATCGCAGGCCCTGGGCCCGCCGGCTTCAAGGAGTAGCACGATGAAGATCGCCGTGATCGGGACGGGCAACGTCGGAGCTGCCCTGGGACGCCGCTGGAGCGCAGCGGGACACGACGTCGTGTTCGGCGCACGCGACCCGTCGTCGAAGAAGGTGCTGAAGCTCCTCGAGGGCACGCAAGGCGCGCGCGCCGACCTCGCGGCTGCAGCAGCGGCCGAGGCGGAGATCGTCGTCCTGGCCACGCCGTGGGCCGTGAGCGAGGACGTGGTGCGCGGCCTCGGCGATCTCGACGATCGCATCCTCGTGGACTGCACCAATCCGGTGCAGCCGGATCTGACGGGCCTGACCGTGGGGCACTCGGTCTCGGCGGGCGAGATGATCGCAAGCTGGGCAGGTCGCGCGAAGGTCGTGAAGGCATTCAACAACACCGGCGCGGGCAACATGGAGGACCCGACCTATCCGGCGGGTGCGGCTACGGTGTTCGTGTGTGGCGACGATCCGCAGGCGAACCGTGTCGTGGCGCGCCTCGCGGAGGAGTTGGGCTTCGACGCGGTGGACGCGGGGGGCTTGCGTATGGCGCGACTTCTCGAGCCGCTCGCGATGCTGTGGATCAACCTGGCGTACGCCCAGGGGATGGGCCCGGACATCGCGTTCAGGTTGATGAAGCGCTAACTTCATCAACCTGCCCGTGCCCGTCACCGTTCCCGTAAACGTGCCCGACGTGCCCGTTCATCCGTGCCCGTGGCCCGTCTTCTCTTCCCGTAGCCCCTTCCCGTGCCCGTCCCCTCCTCGGGGGCAGCCACCCGCTCCCAAGGCGTCGCTCGGGTTGCCCCTACGGGTTCTCTGTCGTCCGCGTCTCCTCTCCGTGATCCGCAGGCGCGCACGCGACCCTACGGGACCTCTTCCATCTCTGTGCTCTCTGCGGTTCTCTTCTCTTCTCCTCCTCTTCCGGCCTTTGCGTCCTTTGCGCCTTTGCGGTTCATCTCCGCTCCTCCCCGTATCGTGTCCGCAGGGAGGTCCCACCATGCGTTCGACCCTCGTTGCCGTCGCTCTCCTCATCGCGACCGCCGCCGCGGCGCACGCCGACGTCACGCTGCCCTCGGTCTTCAGCGACCACATGGTGCTGCAGCGCGGACAGGCCGTGCCCGTGTGGGGACGCGGCAAGCCAGGCGAACGCGTCACCGTCGAGTTGGCCGGCCAGAAGAAGGCCACGCGCGTCAAGACCAGGGGCACGTGGCGCGTCGTGTTCGACGCCCTGGAGGCCGGCGGCCCCCACCGGCTCGTCGTCCAGGCTTCGAACCGGCTGACGTTCGAGGACGTGCTGGTCGGTGAAGTCTGGGTCTGCTCGGGCCAATCCAACATGGCGTGGTCCGTCAAGGGGAGCGCTGACGCCACGGCGGAGATCGCCGCGGCGGCGTACCCCAAGATCCGCCTGCTGACCGTCCCTCGCCGCCCCATGCTGCTGCCGCGGAGAGACTTCAGGGGCAGTTGGACTGTGTGCTCCCCCACAACGGTCCCGGGCTTCTCGGCCGTGGCGTACTACTTCGGCAGGCGGTTGCACAAGGAACTGGGCGTCCCCATCGGCCTGATCAACACCTCGTACGGCGGCACGCCCGCCGAGGCGTGGACCGACGACAAGGCCCTGCGCAAGGAGCGCAAGCTGGCTCCGCTGCTCGAGCGCTGGGCCAAGGCACTGAAGCGCGATCGCGGCGGCAAGCGCGGTGCGGCGCTGAGTGCGCATCGACCGTCGAACCTGTGGAACGGCATGGTGGCGCCGCTGTTGCCCTACGCAATCCGCGGCGCGATCTGGTACCAGGGTGAGTCGAACGCGGGTCGCGCGACGCAGTACCACACGCTGTTCCCAGCGATGATCCGCGCGTGGCGCACGCAGTGGGGTCAGGGTGCGTTCCCCTTCCACTTCGTCCAGTTGGCCAACTTCAGGGCGCGCAAGGAGGCGCCCGGCGAGAGTGCCTGGGCCGAACTGCGCGAGGCGCAGCGCCTCACGCTCGCTGAGGTCCCGAACACGGGCATGGCGGTCATCATCGACATCGGGGAGGCGAAGGACATCCATCCCAAGAACAAGCAGGATGTCGGGGCGCGGCTTGCCGCCTGGGCCCTGCACCACGACTACGAGCAGCGGGTCGTGCCGTCGGGGCCGCTCTTCCGCAGCGCGAAGCCCTCCGGCAAGGCCATGGTGCTGTCGTTCGATCACGCCGCGGGCCTCGAGACGACCGATGACGGGCCGCTGCGTGGCTTTGCCGTCGCCGACCGCAGCAAGCGCTGGGTGTGGGGCCAGGCGCGCATCCAGGGCGAGAGGATCATCGTCACCCACCCCACGGGCAGGAAGGTGAAGTACGTCCGCTACGGCTGGGCGGACAACCCGGACGTCAACCTGGTGAACGCAGCAGGGCTGCCGGCGTCGCCGTTCCGCACCGACGACCTGCCCTTGACGACCGAAGGCAAGTCGTAGGGGCGGGCATCCAGCCTCGGCGCGACAAGGCGCCCCAGTTCCGCGCAGCCCGTAGCCGAGCGCTGCTCGGTGTGGCGCACAGATCACCGCGGTCCGAGGCGGACACTTCGGTCCGCCCCTACCGGGTAAGTCCGGGGGTGGCAGGGAGCCCTCGGGCGGGCATCCAGCCCGCCCCTACGGGACCTCTTCCATCTCTGTGTTCTCTGTGGTTCGTCTTCTTCTCTTCCTCTGTCCTTTGCGTCCTTTGCGTCTCTGCGTCTCTGCGTCTCTGCGGTTCACTACGTGGCCCTACGGATCGACGAGGGGCACGAACGCCACCGGGAGCACGGAGCGCGTCGTCACCTCCCCCGCCGCGTCCTTCGTCACCAGCACGAGCTCCTGGTGGCCGAACGGATCGCCCAGCGGAAGCACCATGCGCCCACCCGGCTTGAGTTGCTCGAGCAGCGCCGGTGGGACGTCGGCCGCCGCCGCCGTGACGACGATGCCGTCGTAGGGCGCCTCGTCCGGCCAGCCTGCGTTGCCGTCGCCCTCGTGGACGACGATCTTGCCGTAGCCGAGCCGTGCAAGCCGCTCCCGCGCCTCCGCGGCGAGGCCGGCAACGACCTCGACCGTGTGCACGCGCGCCACCACGTGCGACAGGACGGCAGCCGCGTAGCCGCAGCCGGTGCCGATCTCGAGCACGACGTGGTCGGGCTGGGCATCCAGCAGGTCGACCATGATCGCGACGATGAACGGCTGTGAGATCGTCTGGCCGTGCCCGATGGGCAAGGGGCGGTTGTCCCAGGCAGCCGCACGGTGCTGCGCTGGCACGAAGGCATCCCGAGGCACGACTTCCATCGCGCGGCGGACGTCCGGCGTCAGGCCCTCGCGTCCGGTCCACTGGGACGTCTGGCGCATCGAATCGTCGATGCGACGCATGAGTTCCTTTGCGCCGCGGTCCACGAATCAGACGGCCTGATACGGAGCGTGGAAGGAAGCGAGGATCTCGGCGACGTCGCCGCGCAACGCGGCGACCTTCCCGACGAGATCGTCGAGCGTCACGATGCCGCGCAGCCGGCCGCGCTCGTCCACGACGGGCAGACGCCGGATCTTGTGCTCCCGCATGCGCCACGCGGCCTCGTCGAGCGGGCAGTCGTCCTGCGCCGTGATCATGTGGGTAGACATGATCGACGCCAGTGGCGTGCCGATGGGATTGCGACCGGGTGCCAGGACGCGCAGGATCAAGTCACGATCCGTCACGATGCCGCAGGGCGCGCCGTCCTCCACCACGACGATGGAGCCCACGTTGTCTTCCACCATGCGGCATACGGCATCCTGCACCGTGTCGTCTGGCGCAAGCGTTACCACGTTCCGCGTTCCCAGCTGACTGAGACTCATGATCGGCCTCCATTCCGGGCCGCAGGCCGCCTCGCGCGCGCGCGGCCCCGGCCCCCCACAGCAGCGAGCGGCGTGCCAATCCGGCCACGCCCCGCCATGGCACGCCGCGTGCCGTGCTACGGTTCCGGACGTCGTCATGAGCTCCAAGCTGCGCATCGCCACATGGAACATCCACAAGGGCATCGGGACCGACCGACGCTACCGGCTGGATCGCATCATCGCGGTGCTCGAAGACCTGGATGCGGACGTCGTCTGCCTGCAGGAGGTCGACCACGGCGTGCCGCGCTCCTCCTACGAGGACCAGGCTGCCCTGTTGGCCGAGGCGCTCGGCTACCCCCACCGCGCCCAAGGGCTCAACGTACGGGTCAA
>JAHEIK010000398.1 GCA_024639415.1 Planctomycetota bacterium | reverse complement strand
GACCACAGCGCCGCCTTCGATCCGGATGCCGCTTGGCTGGGACGTCGCTCCCACCACGCCGGCGGCGAAGCTACCCATCTCTTCGGCCTTCCAGATGACGGCCCGCCACGCGATGCGGTAGTGGTCAGGGTGGTGCAAGAGGGTGACCGGCCCGCCATCAGGTCGGGCGGCGGCCAGGAACATGTCCCGCGTCCACGGCCACACATGAGGCGGGGTCTTGTGCCAGATCAAGTACTGCGGATCACGTCCCCCCGCCCGGCGCACGGCACGCTCGAAGCTGCGCCTGCGCTCCTCTGCTCCGTAGTAGACGTGCACGCGCACCGCGGCTGGTGCTTGCGTTGCGATGTCGGCTTGTGCCTGCTCGAAGAACGCCGGCTCACCCTCGGAGAGGCTGAGGAGCCAGTCGGAGATCTCGCCGTCACAGTCCGACAGCAGCGTCGTCCGGCCGGCCTCGACGTCCTCGCGTGGATGCACCTGCAGCCAATAGACCGCACCGACGCCGAGCACGGTCGCGACGACGAGAGCGAGCACGACACGACCGCGTGGTGTCGACAACACGCCACGAGCAGTAGCCGGGGTAGGGACGATCGAGGCCGGTCGCTTGTGCATGCTTGCACCTCGCACGGCAAAGGGGGGGCGGCTGTGCCGCGTCCCTGGCCGCATGCCATGAAACCCTGTGCGGGCCTCCAGGGTGCGCACATTCGTACGGATGAAAGCCCACAAAATGGACGTTTCAGCGCGGGTCACCTTGCCCCGTCCGGCCCTTGTGTACGAGGTTGCCAGGCACCGCGGGCGGCCGCGGAATCTCACCCAGATCGTTCCCAGCGTGTGCATCCTGCCTCGCAGGCCCACAGCGCACCATGGACCGCAGCCCCGTTGCCGGGCGGCCTGCGTGAGGCGCGCACGAACTGGAATTGCCGTTGCCATGCGCACCCGGCCGCATGCCCGTTCGCAAGCGGTCGTTCGACCCGGGACTTCGGCCTTGCGATGCCGCCTGGGGTCCTCGCAGTCGCCGCAGCGCGCCATGCGCAGTGCGAAAGAGGCCTGGGTCATTTTGCGCAGACTTGCGATTCGCTATGCTCAGGAAGAGCGGAGGATGTGGGATGCGGTATGCGGTCGGCTTGGCTTTGGGTGTTCTCCTCACCGTCCTCTGCGCGTGTACGACACCGCCGTTGCAGAGCACGAATACGGCGCCTCTCGCGAGCACGGACGTTCGGCAGGGGACCCGCTACGCGCTTCCGCTGCGACTGCTGAACATCCAGATCTGGAAGGGGAAGGTGGGGGAGCAGGATGGGACGCACTTCGCGGTCCTTGCCGGATCGCAAGATGTCCCCGATCCACGTTTCCAGTACGTGCTCGCGTACCAGGGTAGCGCGTTCGGTTCCGACGAGCTGAGCTGGGAGGTGCAGGACGGCTTCCTTCTGTCCGTCAAGGCGCGGACCAAGGACGAGTCGCTTACATCCCTCGGCAGCGCCGTGAAGCTGTTCGTCGAGGTCGCCAAGGCCGCCGCTCGCTTGGGTGGAGCACCGACGCCGGGGGCGAGGGTGGCCGATGCGACGCTGCAGGCCCGGTACGTCATCGACCCCCTGAGTCCTCGCGGCCGGCAGCAAGTCGCCGACATCCAGAAGCGCTTCGGTGTGACGATCCGGATCGACGTGCGTGGTGTGAATCAGTGTGACGTCGATCCGGAGCTGCCCGGCTGCGGCCAGGGTTCCCCCGCGTGCGTACCCGGGATCGCCTACCGCTCCGAGTATCCGTATGTCCTGACCATGGCGCCCATGGCGACTCTCTCCGGTACGGGCGCCTCTGCCAAGCCCAGTGAGGTCCTGGCGCACGGCGAGCAGGTCGTGATGCTGCCCAACCGCAGCCCCGTGACCGTTATGCCGCTCTCCCGCGCAGCGTTCGTAGAGCAGAAGATGGAACTCGGCTTCACCCGGGGCGTCCTCACGAAGGTCTCGGTCGCCAAGCCCAGCCAGCTGAAGTCGTTCTTCGACTCGCTGCTCGATCCCATCCGCGCGGTGGCCTCGATCCCCGGGGAACTGTTCAAGATCCGCATCGAGCAGAACACGAATGCGGTCAACCTGATGAAGAACGAGGCCGAGTTGCTCTCCCAGATGCGTGCCTTCGTCGAGGCGCAGAGGGAGCACCAGGCGTGGTTGGCCCAGCAGGCGGGCAGCGGTGGTGGCGGGGGAGGCAGTACGCCGCCGCTGGGTCCTTGAGGTAGGAGCCGTCGTGGCTGGGAGTGGTGTCATTCGTACGCGCAAGCAGGTCTACAACCTGTTGGCGCATCGGCTCGACGGACTGTGGCGTCCTGGCGCCCCGGGGTCGAACACCTTCCTCCTGTGGGATGACCGCTACTACGTGCCGTCCGCCGGCGAGGCGCGCAACCTCGCACGCTATGCGTGTGCCGATCTCCCGGCCTATAGCGCTGATGACTTCGATTGCGACGACTTCGCTTTCTACGCGCGCGGTCGGGCAGGTGCGTATGCGGCACGGCAGCGCTGGAGCAATGCCGGCATCTGCGTCGGCTTGTTCGATGCCTACTGCGCGTGGGCGGGCTGGGTGCGTCACATGGCCTGCTGGGTGCTGTGTCGGAACGACGCCGGAGCGTACCGGTTCCTGCTCGTCGATCCGCAGGACTACAAGCAGCCTGACCCTGCCAACCCGTACCCCACACACGAGACCGACGAAATCAACCGTCTGGCAGCCGTCATCGGCTGATCCGCGGCAGCGGACGCTGCGCGGCGCGGCAGAGCAACCGGGGCGAGCCGCTCCCGAGTACGCTGGCGATCCGGAGGACCGCAGGCATGAGCAAGCTCTTCGAACTGGACCGCTACTGGATCCGCCGCAAGTTCCTGACGCTCTTCGGGGCTTCGTTCCACGTCTATGCGCCCGACGATCAGTTGCTGGCCTTCACACGGCAGAAGGCCTTCAAGCTCAAGGAAGACATCCGCGTCTTCGAGGACGAGGCCAAGCAGGTCCCGCTGCTCACGGTCCAGGCCCGGCAGATCGTCGACTTCTCCGCCGCCTACGACATGGTCGATGCCGTGGACGGCGTGAAGGTGGGGGCCACGCGCCGCAAGGGCTGGAGTTCGTTCTTGCGGGATGCGTGGGAAGTGCTCGATGCCGACGACCTACCGGTGGCCAGTGTCGTCGAGGACAGCCATGGCATGGCCCTCGTGCGGCGCTTCGTCTCCAATCTCGTGCCGCAGCGCTTCGAAGTGAAGGACACGAACGGGCGCAGCATCGCCACCTTCAAGCAGCGCTTCAATCCCTTCATCCACAAGCTGGACGTGACCATCCACGATCGCAACGCCGTCGACCCGCGAGCCATCTTCGGGACCGCCGTGCTGATCTCCGCCATCGAGGGGCGGCAGAGCTGAGATGCAGATCCGCGCCCGCTGTGCCTGCGGCCACCTGTGGTACGTCGCGCAGGACCTGGCCGGTGGCCTGACCAACTGTCCGCGCTGCGGCAAGGCGACACAGGTCGACGGTCTGCGAGATCCCCTCTGGCGCGTGCTTCAGGGAGCCGCTGCCCTGGGGTGGGTCGTCGTCGTCGTTCTGCTCTACGCCAACACGGGGCCGCTGGGAGCGCTGCTCGGCGGCGCGGCCCTGGCCGCCATCCTCGGCCTGATCTACCTGATGATGTAGCCGCTCGGCGCGCGAGCAACGCTCAGCGGAGGCCGGCGACGAACCAGCGCTTGCCGCACTGTGTGATGGTGTGTCCCTCGGCGCGGAGCCGGCGAGCCTGCTCCTGCATCCCGCCTGGGAACTTGGGATTCAGCTCGCCTCTCGCCTTCACGGTGCGCCACCACGGCGTGATGCGCTTGCGCCCTGCCTCCTCGGCCTCCTGCGCGGCCCGGGCGGCGATCCCGACGAAGATCCCCGTCGTGAGTGCGCACGTGCTGTCCGCATCGTGGAGCGCAGCCAGCTTCTCCCGCAGCCGGCCCACGGTCATGACGCGACCCTTGCGCACCTTCTTCATGAGTGCGTCCACCTCGAGCGGCGCAGGCACGAGCATGCGCTTGCCAAGGTGCTCGACCGCCTTGCCTCGCGGGCGCACGATCTTCGGGAGGTCGGGCGGGCC
>JAHEIK010000397.1:1415-4111 GCA_024639415.1 Planctomycetota bacterium | reverse complement strand
CTTCTTCAGGATGCGCTTGGGTTCAGCTGCCGGCACGGTGAGCGCCTCCACGCCGGCTCGCTCGCAGCAGAGCTTGATGCGGGCGAGGTGGTAGTCGTGGCTGACCATGAGCACCCGCTGCCAGCCGTGCTCGGCCATCAGCCGCTTGGTGGCCCGGATGGAGGCGCCGGTGTCCACCCCCGTCTCGTCCAGGACGAGGGCCGCGGCAGGCACACCGTGCGCTCGCGCGATGCGGGCCATGCAGGCGGGTTCGCTCAGCGGTGCCGCTGGATCGCGTCCGCCGGAGAGCACGAGTGTGTCCACCAGGCCCCGGTGGTAGAGGTCGCACGCCGCGAGGGTGCGGTCGAGCAGCGCCGTGCTGGGCCGGCCCGTGGGCCGGACAGCCGCTCCGAACACGACGGCCGCGTCCGCGGACCGCGCGTAGTCGGTAGCGCCGAAGGTGAGGATGTGGGCCAGGGCTCCCACGCCGACGAGCACGAGCGGCGCCCCGTGGTCGAGGACGCGGTTCCACAGGGCGCGGCGCGTGCGACTCCGCGAAGAGACGTGCCGGCGCTGCGACGTGACGGCCCAGAAGAGCAACAGGAGCCCCAGAGCGAGGCTCAGCGGCACGGGGAAGGACGTGTGGATGCGACCCGCGGACAGTAGGCGGTAGTAGCCGAGGGCGTCGGCGAGGCAGGCGCAGGCGAGCAGGAGGGCGATGCCGCGCAGGGCCAGGCGCGCCGCCGGGTGCGGTC
The DNA here is from genome assembly GCA_024639415.1 of Planctomycetota bacterium. Lineage (GTDB taxonomy): Bacteria > Planctomycetota > PLA2 > PLA2 > JAEUHO01 > JAHEIK01. Next base: position 3,377 of record JAHEIK010000397.1, on the reverse strand, counting down.
GGCGCAGCAGGAGCACGCCGCAGGCGAACGCGAGGACGAGCGTCTGGACGAACCAGCCGGGCAGGACGGCGGCCTGGATCCAGATGTCGTTGGCGTTCCAGTTCGTGGAGAAGAGGCCCAGCAGCACGTTGGCAAGCGCGAAGAGTGCAAGGGCACGGACAGCGGCATCGCTCGCTTGGCGTGCGACGGACATGAGGTGTTGCATCGACATCGGTAAGAGATTGGATCGAACGAACTCGTGTGGACCTGTAGGGGCGGCCCAAGCGAGCCGCAGGCGAGTGCAGGCCCGCCCGTTGAAGAAGACCAACCGCAGAGGCGCAGAGGACGCAGAGAGCTGTAGGGGCGGCCCGAGGCGAGCCTGAGCTTGTCGAAGGCGAGCGGTTGGCCGCCCAGCGAAGAAGAAGGAACCACAGAGGACACAGAGGACACAGAGAGCTGTAGGGGCGGCCCGAGACGAGCCTGAGCTTGTCGAAGGCGAGCGGGTGGCCGCCCAGCGAAGAAGAAGGAACCGCAGAGGCGCAGAGGACGCAGAGAGCTGCAGGGGCGGCCCGAGACGAGCCTGAGCTTGTCGCAGGCGAGCGGTTGGCCGCCCAGCGAGGAAGACGGAACCGCAGAGGACACGGAGCGTGATCCGTTCCCGAGACGGGACGGCCCTAGTCGCCGATGCCCGGAAGACCGAACGCGACAAAGGCGTAGAAGGCTAGGAGGCCGAGGAGGGCAAGTACGCCAAGCATCGCTCCCGCCAGTTGGAGGAGCTGAAATCCACGCCGAGTCACAGAGCCAAGTGTAGGGCGGGCGTTCGGCTTCGCTGCGCTCCGCCTCCGGCCGCCCCTACCGCACGTGACCAGCGCCAGCGGCTCGCGCGCGTAGCTCGAAGAGGTTCTCGCGGTGCCCCGGGATCGATCGCCACCCGACCAAGCACCGAACAACGGAACGCGCGGGCGTCCCTCGTGGCGGAACCTCGCTCATGGCACAGAGACCGAACGTCCACCCTTCAGAATGGGGGGTCCGGGGGGCACTGCCCCCCCGGAGGGAACTGACCCCTTGGGGGTCACCATCCAAAACCAACAAGAGCCCCCTGCGCGAAGCGCACAGGAGGCTCTCGATGGATGGTGACCCCTACGGGACTCGAACCCGTGTTTCAGCCTTGAGAGGGCCGTGTCCTAGACCGCTAGACGAAGGGGCCAATGAAACTGTTGGCTGAGGAGGCAGGACTCGAACCTGCGACTTCCGGAACCAGAATCCGGCGTTCTACCAAACTGAACTACTCCTCAGAGCTCGCTCGCCGGGCGCACCCGACGAGCCGCAGACATTACCCCATGACCCGAAGCGGTCAAGATCGCGCAGACGCGAGGGGCCGAGGCCCGGACCGACCCCGGGAGACGGAACAGCGCCCCCGATCTACGCACGCAAGCCTGCGGCCTCGAGTTCGACGTCTTCAGTCGACGTGAAGTTCCGGCAGGGGCTCGCCCTTCAGCACCCGGCGGCCCGCCGGGGCCAGCGCGACGAGGTGTACGGTCCGCCCGCCGCGGGCCAGCTTGTGGGGCACCAGGCGCAGAAGTCCGGCGTCGTAGGCCGTCCGCAGCCAGCGGTCCGCCCCCTTCACGCCCAGGTGCCGCAGACTCCCGTAGGTCTCCCCCCTGCCGAGGGGACCGTTGGCGATGTTCTCGGCCTGGGAACCCGCCAGATGGCCGGCCAGCTTCCCGAAGCCGTAGCGCTTCTCGTGCGCCTGGACGACCGCAAGAACGACCAAGATCGTCTCGCGGGCCCGCGCGTCCAGCGGGGCGGCCGCAGTCCCCCGCGCCCCGCCCGTGCAGCGATCGCAGCTACCGCAGGACGCGCTCTCCCCGACCCCGAAGCAGGTGAGCAGGTAGCGCACCCTGCAGCCGGGGGTCGCGGTGAAGCCGATCATCTCGTCGAGCCGGTCCTCTTCGCGGCGGCGCTTGCTCTCGAGCAGCTCGA
>JAHEIK010000397.1:0-1405 GCA_024639415.1 Planctomycetota bacterium | reverse complement strand
GGCCAGCGCATCTTCGGCCAGGCCTCCCCGCAGCTCCGTGGCCCTGCCTCGGAACGGCGGCACGTACTCGATCCGCTGAAGCTCCTGGAGCCGGGTCAGGCCGCGCCGGATGGTCTCGGCCGTCACGCCACGCTCGGCGGCGAGCGCAGCTACGTCGAGCCCGCTGGCGCGGTCCACACCGAAGCGCTCGACGAGATGGGCGAACAGGCGTGAGAGTCCCGGCGGCAGAGGCTTCTCGGAGAAGAGGTCCCCAACGGCCGGCAGCACCGTGACCTGGGCGAGGTTCTCACCCCGGCCTCCGCGCCGCACGAGGGACGCGCGATCCAGCACCGCGAGCGCGCTGCCGACGGCGCGCGAGGTGGCCTGCACGTGCATGCGGGCGGCAATGTCGTCGGCGGTGAGCTCCAGCCGGCCCTCCCCCATCGAGCGCAGCACGCGAAACACCTCGGTGACCACCTCGCGGGAGGGATTGGACGACTCGAGGAAGAAGCGCTGGATGTGCAAGTCGGCGGGGTTGAAGAGCAGCACGCAGCGCGCGGGCTCCCCGTCACGGCCCGCACGGCCGGTCTCCTGGACGTAGGCCTCGACGGCGCGCGGGATCTCGTAATGCACGACGCAGCGGATGTCTGCCCGGTCCACGCCCATGCCGAACGCGTTGGTCGCGACCATCAGCTGCGCCTGGCCACTGAGGAAGGCGTCCTGCGAGCGGGCGCGCTCGGTGTCATCCAGCCCGGCATGGTAGCGCAGGGCGGGGTGCCTCTCGGAGCGCAGCCAGTCGTAGACGCGGTCGACCTCCTTGCGGGTGGCGCAGTAGATGAGCGTCGCGCCGCCGTCACGCAGGAGGTCGCGCATGACGCGATCCTTGGCGTCCTTGCCGCGCGCCCGAACGACCTCGTAGGCGAGGTTCGCCCGCACGATGCCGCGCACGAAGCGCGCGGGCTCGCGCAGGCTCAGTTGCTCGACGACGTCGTCCTGCACCTCCGGCGGCGCGGTGGCGGTCAGCGCGAGCACCTGCGGAGCGTCCAAGGCCGCGAGCGCCGCCCCGAGCCGGCGGTAGTCCGGCCGGAAGTCGTGCCCCCACTGGCTGATGCAGTGGGCCTCGTCGATCGCGACGAGGGAGATGCCTACGCCGAGGATGCGGCGGCGAAAGCGCTCGTTGCGAAAGCGCTCCGGAGCGACGAAGAGCAGCTTGAGCTCACCGCGGGCTGCGTCGTCGAGCGCCTGCTCCTGCTGCTCGAAGGGCACCATGCTGTTGATCTCGGCGGCGGCTACGCCATGTCGGCGCAGCGACTCGACCTGGTCCTGCATGAGCGAGATCAGCGGGCTGACGACGAGCGTGACGCCGTCGCGCAGCAGCGCGGGCAGCTGGTAGCAGAGGCTCTTGCCGGCGCCCGTCGGCATGACG
>JAHEIK010000396.1 GCA_024639415.1 Planctomycetota bacterium | reverse complement strand
TGGTCCGGGACGGGCCCCAATTGAAGCCCCGGCGCGCGGCGGTAGACCGGAGGCATGACGATCTCCAAGGCCGTTGAGCAGGCGATGACCGGCGCCTCCTGGATCCGCAAGATGTTCACCCAGGGCCTGCGCCTGAAGCAGGAGTTCGGCGCCGAGAACGTCGCCGACCTCAGCCTCGGCAACCCCGTCATGGAACCGCCCACGCAGGTCGCGGCGCGCATGCACGAACTCGCCGAGGCCGAGCCGCAGGGCTGGCATCGCTACATGCCCAACGCCGGCTATCCGTCCACTCGCGCGGCCATCGCGGCTCACCTCGCAGCGCGTACGGACATCCCGTACGTCGGCGACAACGTCGTCATGACCGTGGGCGCCGGCGGCGCACTCAACGTCGTGTTCAAGGGCCTGCTCGATCACGACGACGAGGTCATCTGCCTCACGCCGTACTTCGTCGAGTACCGCTTCTACATCACGAACCACGGCGGGAAGATCGTGCTCGTGCCGACGGATGAGCGCTTCCGGCCCGACGCCGCAGCAATCGAGGCGGCGATCACGCCGCGCACGCGCGCCGTCGTCGTCAACTCGCCGAACAATCCCTCAGGCGTCGTCTACTCCGCCGAGGACTACGACGCGCTCGCCGCCGTCCTGACGCGCGCCTCCGAGGCCCAGGGGCGCCCGATCTACCTAATCACCGACGAACCCTACCGCGCCATCTCCTACGACGGCGTCGACGTGCCGTGGGTGCAGAAGCACTACCGCGACACGCTGCACATCACCTCCTTCTCGAAGGACCTGGCCATGCCCGGGGAGCGCATCGGCTACGTTGCCGTCAACCCGGCATCGGAGGGGGCAGACGAACTGGTCGGAGCCTTCACCTTCGCCAACCGTGTCTTGGGCTTCGTAAACGCGCCGGCCCTCCAGCAGCGTCTCATCGAGCCCCTGCTGGACGTCACCGTGGACATGGCCGGCTACACCGACAAGCGCGCCCGTCTGATGGCGGCGCTCGAGGGCGCCGGCTACGAGATGGTCCGCCCCGAGGGCGCCTTCTACATGTTCCCGAAGGTGCCCGGTGGCATGGATGACGTCGAGTTCGTCGGGCTCTGCCTGAAGGAGCGCCTGCTCGTGGTGCCGGGCTCCGGATTCGGCACCCCGGGCCATTTCCGGCTCTCCTACGCCGTCACCGACCGTGACGTGGAGCTGGCCGTGGACGCCCTCAAGCGGGTCGCGGAGCGCGTCGCCGCGGCCGGCTAGAGGGCAGCGGCTGGGAATTCGCTCGACGATCCGGCGGATCCCGGCAAAATCGCCCGCTTCCCCGTCAGCCGGGGACCCCAGACGAGAGAAGCCCGATGCCCAACACCGTTTCCGCCAAGAAGCGCGTCCGTCAGACGCAGACCCGGACCCTCCGCAACAAGGTCCGCCGGTCCACCATGCGTTCCTGGATCCGCAAGGTGAAGGAAGCTGCCGCCGCCGGTGACAAGGCCACGGCGCAGAGCGCGCTCGTCCAGGCCTACCGCCACATCGACAAGGCTGCGGGCAGCCACATCGTCCACGCCAACAAGGCGGCGAACCAGAAGCGCAAGCTGACGCGCCTCGTCAACGCGATCGCGTAGCAGCGTTCGAAAGTTCGAAGAAGCCGGGCAGGTGCCCGGCTTCTTTGCGTTTTGGGAGAGGCGCGCCGTCCACGGGGATGTAGGGGCGGACATCAAGCCCGCCCGAGGACGTGCACCTTTACTCGGACTTACCAAGTTGGGGCGCCCTGCATGGGCGCCCATGAAGGGCGCCCCTACTTGGTAAGTCCCGACTCCATGGCCAGCGCTCGGGCGGGCATCAAGCCCGCCCCTACGTCAAGCTGAGTTCCGTTCAGGAACTCAGCTTGCTCAACCGGTCCAGCACGTCCTTGTACGCGGCGTCTTCCTCGACGATGCGCTCGAAGATGTCGCGGGCCTTGTCTGTGTCGCCGCTGCGCTCGAGCAAGTCGCCGTACGTGTAGTAGATCGTCTTCGCCTTCGCGCTGGCCAGCGTGGGGAACTCGGTGACGGCTTCCTCGAGCTTCTTCACCGCGAGCTTCGTGATGTTCTTCTTCTCGAAGCACTTGGCCTGCAGCAGCAGGCTGTCCACCTTGCGGGAGGGGTCGCGCACCGTCTGCTGGAACTCCGCCAGCGCCTCGTCCACCTTGCCGGACTGCAGCAGCCACTGGCCCAGACGGAAACGCTCGGGCAGGTCGAGCGGATGCTCTTGCACCCGGCGGCCGTACTCCTTGAGGCTGGCCTGGATCAGGGCCTGGTAGGCCTCGTCGTGCGCACTCTTGGCCGCGGCATCGTCCGGTGCGGCCTGCAACGCATCCTTCGCCGTGCGGTAGGCCGTCTTGTACTTGCCCAGCTCCATGTCGCCGACGCGCACAGACAGCTCGTAGTTGGCCGGATCGATGGCCAGGCCCGCCTTCAGCTGCTCGATGGCGCCGGCCTCGTCGCCCTGCTGCAGAAGGAGGTCGGCCATGCGCACCTTGATGCGCGGGTTGTCCGGTTCGGCGTCGGCCTGCTCCCGGATCTTGTCGAGCTCGTTCGCGGCGTGCTCCGGCGTGAGCTGGATGCGCGCCTCGGCCTCGAGCTCCTCGACCACCTTCTTGTCCTTGATGAGGTCGCGGCTCGAGCCGGCCGTCTCGAAGCCGGAGATCTTCAGCGCGCCTTCGGCGGCGAGGTTCTTGCGCAGCTTCTGGGCTTCTTGATCACGGCGGTTGATGCTCACGGCGTTGGTGAGGGCCGCAAGCGCTTCCTTGATCTTGCCCTGCTTGCCGAGCGCCTCGCCGAGACGCTTCCAAGGTTCGTTGTCGTCGGGATCGGCTTCGGCCGCCTTCTTGTAGGCGACCACGCCCGAGCCGAACGCGTTGGCCTCCATCGCCGCCGCGCCCAGGGTCATCAGCACGCCCTTGTCGTCCGGCTTCTTCGCGAGGGCTCGCAGGCAGGCCGCCATGCGCTTCTTGGGGTCCTTCCCTCCGATCGACACCTTGGAGAGCATGCCGCCGAAGAGACTCTTGCCGCGCGTCTCGCGCAGCTTCTCGGCCGCCTCGAGGAAGCCGGTCATGGCCTCCTCGTCGTCGGTCTCGAACTTCAGGTACTCCTGGTAGGCCTCGATCGCGAGTTCGTAGCGCTTGCGCTTGAACGACTCCTTGGCCTTGGTCTTGAGATCGGCGACGGCCATGCGGGCTCTCCAGTCCTGCTGCAGTGGGGGCCAGATCGTAAACGCGCGCGCGGGTGGGGTCTACGCGCCCCTGGCACGCTCCCGGGGCTGCCCGGTGCTGAGGTAGAATCCGGGCATGAAGCTGGACATCGTCATCTGGCCCGACCCGGTCCTCACGGACGGCACGGCGCCCATCACCGAGGTCGACGACGACCTACGGCAGGTCGTGGGCGAGATGCGCCGCGTGCTCTTCGAGGAGCGCGGGGTCGGCCTGGCCGCGCCCCAGGTGGGTATCGCGCGCCGCCTCATGCTGGTCTGCCCCTCGGGCGATCCCGGCGACGAGGTCGTGGTCCTCAACCCCGAGATCCTCTCGGTCGAGGGCAGCGAGACGGGCGAGGAGGGCTGCCTCTCCTTCCCGAGCATCTACGGCAAGGTCCCGCGAGCCGTGACCATCCGCGTGCGCTATCAGGATCTCGACCTGCGGGAGCGGGAACTGGAGCTGAGCGGCTGGGTCGCACGGATCTTCCAGCACGAGCTCGACCACCTGAACGGCGAGGTGTTCATCGACAAGATGACGCCCGAGTCCCGCGAGAAGGTCGAAGACCAGATCGAGGACCTCCGCGAGCAGGACCGGCGGCGCTCCGCCGAGAGCACGGCCTAGCCCGACCCATGCGGCGCTACGCAGGACTCCCGGCGCTCGTGCCCTCGGCGTTTCGCAATCCCGTCGCGACCATCGGCGTGTTCGACGGTCTGCACCGCGGCCACTTGCACGTCGTCGAGCATCTGCGCGCGTTCGCGGATCGTGTGGGGGGAGAGGCGGTCGTCGTCACCTTCGACACGCACCCGATGGCAGTCATCGCGGGCGCGCCGCCGCGGCACATCCTCTCTACCGAGCATCGTCTCGTGCTGCTCGAGCGCATGGGTGTCGATGCAGCCGTGG
>JAHEIK010000395.1 GCA_024639415.1 Planctomycetota bacterium | reverse complement strand
CGCGATCGAGCGGTTCAGGCGCTGGACCTGCTCCTGCTTGGCGGGATCGAGCGGGACGTCCACGTGGCCGCGCTCCGCCCCTACGCTGTCGAGCGAAGCCTCGGAGGCGAGCAGGCCGCGCGCCTTCTCGTCCAGGCCGTTGATCATCTCCTCGAGCTTCGCGACGTGGGCGGTAACCAGCGGTCGCATGAGGGCATTGACCGCGGTCAGCACGAGGTGGACGGCGGTCTTCTCGCCGCAACCCATGCACGCACCGTCGCCGCCCATCATCGAGAGGTAGTTCTCCTTCTTGAGGAGGAGTGACGGCAGCACGCCGATGGCATCCGTCACGCTGGCGACGTTCACGAATCTCTCATCCGTGCTGGGGAGCCGCTTCCAGATCTCCCAGTTGTGGCGCAGGGTGTCGATCGCCTCCTCGTCCTGGCGCACCGCGACCAGCGCCTGCGTCGGGCAGACCTCGACGCACACGTTGCAGCCCTTGCAGGTCTGCGGGTTCACGGTGATCGAGAGCAAGCCGCCGCTGCCCTTCTCCGCATCCTCCGGCACGTCGTAGAACGGCGCCGTGCGCGCGAGCGGGAAGTCCGCCAGCGAGGCGGCAATCTGCGTGAACTCCTTGTCGAGTTCCTCGCGGCGCTCGGGCTCGAGCGGCAGCTTGCCGACGAGACTCTCGTAAGCGCTGGAGAGCACATTGGAGAACGTCGTGAACGGGGCCGCCTTGAGCACGCGTCGCACCTCACGGGACAGATGCGGGATGACCTGCTGCAGCCGCTCGAACGTGTGACCGTTGGAGGCGGCGTGGATGCCGGCGGCAAGGACTTCCTCCACCGTGTTGACGTTGCCGGGAATGGCGCTGTCGGGGCACTGCGTCCAGCACTGGCTGCAGCCCGTGCACTTGTCGGGCACGAACAGCGGCACCTCGTAGCGCACGTCCGTCATGTCGCGAATCGTGCTCGTGCCGGCGGGAATCGCGCTGATGGCCGCAAACGGATCCGCGATGCCATCGTCGCCCTGCTTGTAGACGTGGCAAACCTGCTCCCAGAAGCGGCCGCCATGTCCGATCCCCGGCTGCGCGCCGGCGACGGCCAGCGCCTCGGGGATCTGCGGGACCTCGCTGTCCTGCGTTGCGTTCTCGGCACGCTCGGCCGCGCCTACGAGCTCGACCTCGTCGTAGCCACGCCGGATGACACGCAGATTGTCTTCGACGACACGATCGCCGAGATGCCCGAACTTCTTCTGCAGCCCCTTGCGGAGGCTGTCGAACAGCTCCTCTTCGCTCAGGCCGTGCTGCTCGAGCAGCGGAGCGGTGCGGAAGAACGAGCCCAGGAACGCGCTGCCCTGCATACGGAACTTGAGGTTCGGATCCTGCGCTTCCTCGGCCGCGATCTTGAAGGCATCCACTGCGTAGAACGCGATGTTCTTCTCATGGATGGCGTGCTGTGCTTCGAGCGGCAGGGAATCCCACAGCTCTTCGGTCGTCTTGTCGCTCTGCATGACAAGCACGCCGCCGGACTCCATGCCGGCGAGGGGATCCGCGGCGCGGAACGCGTTCGGATCGGGTGCGAGCACGACATTGACGTGCTTGAGCTCGCAGTTGAGGCGGATCCGCTCAGGCGCGAGCGTCGCGTAGAACGTCGTCGGCTGCCCCTTCTTCTCGGAACCGTACTTGGGGTTGGCCTTGACATGCAGACCCGCGAGTTCCGAGGCGATGAGGGCGAGGTTCTTGCCCATCGTGATCGCACCCCAGCCGCCGACGGAGTGGATGCGCACGGAGAGCGAGCCCTCCGGCATGAGGTCCACGTCGCCGCTGCGCTGCAGCGCCAGGTCCCGCAGGCGCGGGTAGGCCTCGAGCAACTGATCCTGCCAGATCTGCAGCTTGGGCAGGTTCGTGCCCTCACGCACGAAATCGACACCCAAGTAGAACTGCCGGACGCGTTCGCCGCCGGGGAGCATGTTCTCGATCGCGGCGATGAGGTCGCCCGGCTGCAGGTCGCGACTGCCCAGGCCGAAGCAGCCCGAGAAGAACGACGGCACATCGTCTGCCGGGCACGCGGGGATGCTCGCGTGGACTTCTTCGCCCTCGCGGTGGTTCTCCGCGGCCTTGGAGAATGCAGCGCGCAGCTCCTTCAGCAACGGCTGGTCCACGGCAAGCGGCTGGTCCGTGCGCTCGAGCACGACGACGTTCTTGATGCCGCGCAGGTGCTTCACGACGAGGTCCGTCGGGAACGGCCGGAACATGGTCAAGTCGAACACGCCGACCTTGAGTCCGCGCTCGGAGCGCAAGTGGTCCGCCACGGCTTCGGCGTTCGAGATCACGCTGCCCTGACCGGCGATCACGTACTCCGCATCGTCCAGCCGGTAGCCGCTTACGCGCGCGTAGCGACGGCCGGTCAGCTCGGCGAACTCGTCGAACGCACGATCGGCTAGCTCCTGGATGTGATCGAAGTAGAACGGGCGCTGCGCGGCCACGCCCTGGGCGTAGCTGTCCTGGTTCTGGACGACACCGAGCATGGCCGGATAGTCGAAGTCGTACATCTCCGGCACGCGCCGACGCGTGTCACCGAACACGAGGCGCTGGGCGGGCGTCGGAGACTCGATCTCGTCGGCCGGATCTCCGAGGTAGGCCTTCACCAACTCCGCCTCGGGCATCTGCATCGTCTCGATCGCATGGCTCGTCAGGAAGCCGTCCTGCGCACAGATGCCCGGGTTCAATGAGAGTTCCGCGATGCGGTGGGCGACGAGGTTGAGGTCGGCCGCGCCCTGCACGTCCTTCGCGAAGATCTGGAAGAAGCCGGTGTCGTCGACGCAGTGGTAGTCGTCGTGTCCCGCGTGCACGTTCAGCGAGTGCTTGGTCATCGCACGGCACGCGATGTTGAGTACGTACGTGAGGCGCTTGCCCACGGCGGGGTAGAGCGACTCGTGCATGTACGCAATGCCCTGGCCGGCCGAGAAGTTGGTCGCGCGCAAGCCCATCAGGCTCATGCCGGCCGTCACCGCGGCAGCGGCGTGCTCGCCCTCGGGTTCGAAGAACAGCAGCCGACGCCCGTTGACGTTGTGCTTGCCGCTAGAGACCGCGAGAGCCCAGCCCTCACCCATCTGCGTCGCAGGCGTGATCGGGTAGACACCGGCCGCATCGCTGGCGTCCGTCTCCACCTTCACGACGGCTTCACTGCCATCGACCGCAGCGCTCGTTCCGGGGAAGGGGGCCTTCGGCTCGAGTTCGCCCTGATTGCGCGAGTTCATCGTACGGATTCCAATCCGGCGGTCTGCGCGGCTTCGAACTGCGCGCCGTCCACCCAGGTAATCGCACCGCTCGGGCAGCGTGCAATCGCATCGATCGCTGCCCGCTCGTTGTGTTCGTAGTGGACGACGGCGAGGCCGCCCTCCATCGTCACGACGCCTTCTGCGGCGTCGAGCGCGCAGCGGCCGCACGCATTGCAGGCCACCTTGCACAGGTCCAGCGCCTCGTCTCCCTCCAGGAGGCTGCGGCACTGGACGAGGAGCTTGCGGTCCACCGGCATCACGGTGAATAGGTCCTTGGGGCACGCCTCGACGCAGTCCTCGCACGCCGTGCACTTGTCGAGCGTCACGCGCGGCAGGCCGTTGGCATCCATGTGGATGGCGTCGTAGTCACACGCCCGCTCGCAGTCGGCCAGCCCGATGCAGCCCCAGGAGCAAGCCTTGCCTCCGCTGGAGATGACCGCGGCCGCGCTGCAGGTCGCCAGGCCGCGGTACTCGGCGTGCTGCTTCGCAACGTCGGTCCCACCCGCGCACAGCAAGCGAGCGACGCGCTTCACGGCCGCCCCGGCATCGACCCCGAGGAACGTGGCTACCGAGCCGATGGCATCGGGCGTCATCTGGGTGCAGCCCGCCGGCTCGCTGCTCTTCTCGATCAGCCCCTCGGCGAAGGCCCGGCAACCCGCGAACCCGCACGCGCCGCAGTTGCTGCCGGGCAGCATCTCGGTCACGGCCTCGATGCGCGGGTCTTCCCACACCTTCAGACGGCTGTGCGCCGTCGCGATCAAGACGCCGAAGACCAGGCACACGCCTGCCAACACCGAGACCGCTTGTAGGACTGCCTGAAGGTCCACGCCGTACTCCCCTATCCGACGCTCTCGAGAT
>JAHEIK010000394.1 GCA_024639415.1 Planctomycetota bacterium | reverse complement strand
TCCCGTAGGGGCGCCCCAAGGTGCCGCCTGGGCGGCACCGCGTGCGCGCCCGTCGTCCGAACCACGGCTGCCCTCCGCTCGACGGGCGCGCACGTGTCGGCCCGCTCTGCGGGCCGACTTGGGGCGCCCCTACAGGCAAACCGAAACGCGGTTCAAGCGCCGGGGCTCTTGAACTTGTACCCGCTGCCGCGCACCGTCTGGATCCAGCGCGGGCTGGTGGGGTCGTCGCCCAGCTTCTGGCGCAGCTTGTTGATGAAGTTGTCGATCGTGCGCGGCGTGCCGTCGTAGTCGTAGCCCCAGACCTTGTTCAGGATCTGGTCGCGCGAGAGCACGCGGCCGCGGTTCTGGATGAGGTGCCGCAGGAGCTTGAACTCGCGCGTCGAGAGCTCCCGCTCCTCGCCGTGGACGGCGAGGATCTGACCGGCGAAGTCGATCCGCAACTCCGCTTCCTCGAACGTGTCGACCTCGCCCTCCATGGCGCGCCGCCGCCGTAGCGCCGCCTTGATGCGCGCGGTCAGCTCGCGGATGGAGAACGGCTTGGTGATGTAGTCATCCGCGCCGAGCTCGAGGCCGAGCACCTTGTCGCCCTCGTCGCCCTTGGCGGAGAGGATCAGGATCGGGATGGTCGAGTCGTACTTGCGCACCGTGCGGCAGACCTCGAAGCCGTTCACGCGCGGCAACATGATGTCGAGCACGATCAGGTCGGGCTTCTTGTCGAAGGCACGCTGGATGGCCTCTTCGCCGTCGCGCGCGAGGTCGATCGCGAACCCCTCGAACTCGAGGCTGCGCTTCAGGCCCAGCCGGATCGACGGGTCGTCTTCAACGATCAGGATGCGAGAGTTCATGATTGCGCACCAGGGTTCGAGGCCCGCGAACGGGCGGACGGATGAGTAGAGCCGGCCGGGGCCTCCACCTTGCCATGCGGCGAGGCTTCGGTGCCATCCGGTGAGAGAGAGTCGTCGGGAGACGGCTCGTGGAGGACGCCTTCGGCAGAGAGCTCTGCGCGCGCCTTCCGATCCAGCGGAATGCGGATGCGGAACGTGGTTCCCACCCCGCCCTCCCCCACATCGAGATGGACCCGGCCCTTGTGCCCGGCGACGACGCTACGCACGAGCGCGAGCCCAAGCCCGGTCCCCGCCACGGGGTGGGTCAGGTACTGCTCGGAGCGGTAGAACATCTCGAACACCTTGCGCCGGTCCTTGCGCGGGATCCCGATTCCGTCGTCGCTGACGACGATCTCGGCAAATCGTCCGCGTCGCGCCGTACGCACGGCGACGCGCGCCCGATCCCCCCGCTTGTACTTCCACGCATTCGACAGGAGGTTCGTCACCGCATCGTCCATGGCTTGGCGATCCAACTGCACATAGAGCGGCTCGGGGTGCAGATCGATGGCGAGGTCGAGTCCCGGCTCGGTCACGATGCGCTGCAGGCGCGTGGCTGCTTCGAGCACCGGACGATTGAGATCCCCCGGCAGGAGGTCGTAGGGGTTGCGCCGTGCCTCGCCGCGTGCCACGTCGATCATCCGATGGACGATCCGCTGGAGGCGACGAGACTCCAGCCCGAGGACGGAGAAGGCCTCCGCTTGGTCCTCCGGATCGGTGAGCTTGCCTTCCTCGAGCATCTCGGTGAACAGGGAGATGCTCGTGATGGGCGTCTTGAGCTCGTGCGAGAGGTTGCTGACGAAGTCCGCCTTGAGCTGGGCCAGGCGGACCTCACGCGTGAGCAGGCGCACGAGCACGTGCCCACCGACGATGAGCCCGGCCACGGCGAGGGCGATCACGGCCCAGAACAGCACCGTGTCGTTGCGCTGGTCCGCGAGCGCCGTAGGGTCCCCGATCTGCCAGAAGTCGAGGCGGTACGGCAGACGCACGCGCCCGACGAGCGGAACGCTACCTGCCGACGGCTCGGACGCCGACGCTGGATCGGCGTCGACCGAGACGACCTTCGCGATGGACCCGAGTCCCTCGAGCTCCGGGCGGCTCTTCGCGAGCATCTGGCGAATGCGCTCGTGTACGGCCTGCTCGTCGAGCAACGCCACGACGACCCGCCGGCCGAGCGCGATGCCGTAGGGGCGCAGCTTCTCGTCGTGGTCGACGTAGCGCCCGCCGTCCGCATACGGGCTGTCGCCGCGCTTCTCGGCCTTGAGGGTCATGCCGCGCAGATGTCCCGTGCGCAGACGCGCCGCCGCCTCTTCGCTGAACAGCCGGAACTGCGCGACCTCCCAGGCGGGCAGATCGCGCCGCGGCTCGGGGATCTTCTCGAGCAGGCGCGCCAGTTGCCGCTCCAGGTGCCGACGCTTGTACTTGACGAAGCTGGCATCGAGCCGCCCTCGCTCGCGGTGCAGTGTCGCGATCTCCAGCGAGCGGAGGATCACGTCGTACAGCTCCTCGTCCGACACCGACGTGGGGTCGGCGGTGAGCGCGTCGATGGCGCACTCCAGCATCTCCACGGTCCACCCGAGTCCGTACGGCGTGCGCTTGTCCGGGTCGGCACTGCCGTCGTCGGCTGCATACGCGACGAGGCCGAAGTCGCGCGCCAGCTCACGCCACTGCAGCAAGGCGACATCCGCGCCCTGGGTACGCTCGACGTTGCGCGCGTCCGCGGCCGGGCCGAAGTCGTCGGCGGAAGGATCCGCGATCTCGAGATGCGCGCGCAGTTGCGCCGCGCCGCGTCGTTCGACTTCCCCGGCCCCCAGCAGCAGGTGGTAGCGACCGCCGGGCCAGCTCACAACACCGCCCGCATCCGCAGGGTCGATGCGGAACACCGACACCAGCAGCGGGCCGTGCTCGTCGCCCTCGAACATGGCGCGTAGCTCGCGACGCATCTTCAAGAGGCGGCTGCCGGTGGCGCTCTCCAGCCCCTGGTCCTTCTTCGCCAGACGCGCCAGCAGACCGAGGAAGCGGGCGCTGATGTCGTCACGCACGCCCTGCTCGAGGCGAGCGTGGACATCGACCCGGGCCTGATCGCGAGCCGTGACGCGGCGCGCATCCTGATCGGAGCTGAAGGCCCATAGCCCGAAGATGGCGACGACCAACACGAGGCCGAAGACCACGAGGACCACCACGACGGCAGTCTTGGACCAGCGGGGAGCGGCTCGTAGGTCGTGCATGCAGTTTGCGGCGGGCACCCGCCTGGGCTCCCGTCAGGAGATCGTACGGTCCGCCGGTACCAGATCCTGCACATGCTCCGCCTGACGCCATACAGGACCCGAAAGTGCGTCTCGGATCAGGAGCCCCTGCGTGAGGGAGGCGTCTTCGAGGACACCCTCCAGCGGGCGACCGGCGAAGGTGCAGCGGACCTGCTCCCCGAGCAGTGCGAGACGCTCGCGCCAGGCCGCCGCGAGCGCGTCGGCGCCGCCCGGCTCCGCCCGGCGCGTCTGCCAGGCGTCCACGGCTTCGAGCAGCGCCTCGAGCAGCGCCTGGCGCTCGACGGGCCGCCCCGACAACTCCACGAGGGAGCCGATGCCGGCCGCGACGTCCGCGGGCAGGCCCCCCGGCACGGTGCGCAGATTGATGCCGATGCCCGCGACGACGGGCTGCTGGGCATCCGCACGCTCGAGCAGGATGCCGCCGACCTTCTTGCGCGCCAACCAGAGGTCGTTGGGCCACTTGATCTGGCCGCGGCAGGCTGTCGCGCCTTCGATGGCCTCGGCGGCGGCGACCGCCACCAGGCCGACGACGCCCGCGGGGACATCGGCGGGCTGCGCGTCGAGCAGCAACGACACGTAGAGGCCGCCGGGCGGGGATTCGAAGCGCCGCTGCTCGCGCCCACGGCCGGCCGTCTGGCGGTCGGCCAGCACGACCGTGCGCGCCGCGGCCCCGTCGGCCGCGAGGCGCGCCGCGACGTCGTTGGTCGACGCGGTGACGGCCAGGCGATGCACGACCCAGCCGCTGCGCTCTTGGAGTGCGGCGGTATCCATGGAGACAGTATGGCCCGAAGTCGTGATCACGGTTACGCACCACGCCCCGCGGGCGCTGGAACGAGGCCGTTCCGCACTCCCGTGCGGACTGTTCGTCGCGCCGCGCGGCGTTGCCGCGGCCGGCGCTCCGGCAAGGAGGGGCTTCCCCCTCGCCAGGTCCCGGCGCGAGGTCGTTCCGCGCTCCCGCGCGGGCTGTTCGTCATCGCGCGCGGCGCTGC
>JAHEIK010000060.1:10605-13355 GCA_024639415.1 Planctomycetota bacterium | reverse complement strand
ACGGTTCCCGGGAACGGCGAAGAGCGGGCAAGGATGACGGGCGACGGGCACGTCGGGAACGGAGACGGGAACGGTGACGGGAACGGGTAGGCCTGACCTGCGGGTCAGGCTTCGGGCGGGTCCAGGTACGCGCCCGCCTCCGGTCCGCTCGCGCGCCGCGGGGCGGAGTCTCCGCGTGAACGTCCGCGTCCACGACCTCCGCGCCCACCACGACCGCCACGCCCAGCTGAGCGACCTCCGCGCCGACGGCCGCCGCGACGGCCCTTCTCCTGCCCGCGGGGGGGAGGCTTGGGCGGCGGCTTGCCGAACTCCAGATCGATACCGGCTTCCTCTGCCAGGGCGCGCCAGTGATCCGCCGCGCGCATGGACGTGTCGCGCGCCATCAGGTCCAGCTCGAGGAAGGCCAGGGCGGCCGCGAACGCAGGCCTGCGCAGATAACGCTTCGCCTTCTTGGGCGGCGGCGGATCGCGCATGTCGTCGAGCATCCAGAGGATGTCGCGCAGCTGCATGCCGGCCCAGCGCGGGATGCTCATGCGCACCGCTACCGGGCGGAACATCTCGTCGACGTGGTCCACGAACGCGTGGAAGCCACCACCGCGGGTCTGGCGCCACGTGCGCAGCAGCCACGGGCCGAACAGCACAGCCAAAGCCAGCGACTCGGGCGCCTTGTGTGCAGCCAGCCCCCAGCGGTCCGCCGCCGCGAGCAGGTTCCACGTCGCATGACCCTGGGGTGCGTCGACGGGCTCGCCGCGGCGCGCCTCCTCGTGCGTGCCGCCGGCCTGCTCCGGCCACTCCACCGGCTCGTCGAGGAACGCGGTGAGCTCGGGCAGCCAGACTTCGAGCACACCGAGTTCGTGCAGCCGATGGAACGTGCCGCGCGCCCTCCCGCGCGAGAGCATCTTCACCAGTTCGATGTAGAGCCGCGCCTGGCTGGCTTCCGCCAGCGCGTCGGCGTGCTCGACGATCGCGTCCTCCAGGGAACCCTCGAGCTTGAAGTCCATGCGCTGGGCGAAGTGCACGGCCCTCAGCATCCGCACCGGATCCTCGTGGATGCGCTCCGGCGGGTGGCCGATGGAGCGGATCACGCCATCCTCCATGTCCGCCAGGCCTCCGACCCAGTCGATCACCTCGTTGGAGGCCGGGTCGTAGAACAGCGCATTGATCGTGAAGTCGCGGCGACCCGCGTCTTCCTCGGCAGTCCCGAAGACGTTCTCGGCTGAGGCGCGCCAGTCACGCCGTCCGCGCGGCGGTGCGTCGTGCTCCGGCGGCGCCACGTGCCGCGCAGGATCGCCGCGGAAGGTCGCCGTCTCGATGACGTGATCGCCGGGGAAGCGGATGTGCACGAGGCGGAAGCGTCGGCCGATGACGCGCGCGCTGCGGAATAGGCGCTTGATCCGATTCGGGCGGGCGTCCGTGGCAAGATCGAAGTCCTTCGGCTCGAGCCCCGCGAGCAGATCCCGGACGCAGCCGCCGACCAGGTACGCCTCATGGCCCTCGCGCTGGAGGCGACGCACCACGAAGACGGCGCGCTCGTCGAGCAGTTCCTTCGGGAACGTGCCTCGGCGGCGGACCGGGAGCGAGGAGGCGTCGGAGCCCTCCGACGGCGGGGCCTGCTCGTCGAAGTCAGGCGGCGTGTCGCGATCGGCGTGCATGGCGCCATGGTAGGGGGCGCGGGCCTGGGAGGCGCACGCTGGCTTCCCCGCTCCCGCGCAGGTCCGGGATTCCGTCCGTACGGGCGTGGAACCAGGGGCGGCGGCGAGGAACGTTGCCCGCCCACGCCGTCTGCGCCTATCCTCGCGCCATGCTCCTACGCAGCCTGCTGGTCCTCTTGCTCGCCTCGTCGGTCGTCGCCTGCTCCGATCTCGCCGCGCTCGACACGGGCGGAGACAGCCCGGCGCTCTCCGGAGAGGAGCAGGCCACCGTGCGTGTCCAGGTCGACAAGGCGCTGGCCGAGCAGCGCTACAAGGTGGCGTGGAACCAGGAGGTCGCCGCAGGGGCAGACCGCGGACGGCTCGAGGCCATCGCGCTCACGGCGCTCGAGGCCCAGAGCGGGCACGCGGACGATATGTTCGTCGCGCTGCGCACCAAGCATGGCGGCCTCAGCGCGTCGGCCCGGGAGCGTGTGGATGGACTGGTTGCCACCGCCCGTGAGAGTGGCTCCTGGTCTCGGGCTCTCGACCTCGAACTCCTCACGGCGGACGATCCGCCGGCCTTCACGCGTGCATGGTCCGTCTACCGCGCCGCACCTCCCGACCGGGCGACGGCGCTCCTCGAGAGCATCCAGGAAGCCAAGGAAGAGGCGGCTGCCGCCAAGGAGTCAAGCGATTGATCCGCATCGCCGTCGCGGGCGCAGGCCAGTGGGGCCGCAATCACGTCCGTGTCCTCGCATCGCTCCCAGGCGTCCGACTCACGTGGGTCGCCGACCCGGACCCCGCACGCCGTGAAGCCGCCGCGGCGATCGCCCCACGCGCGCGCCTGACCGAGGATCTCGCCGAGGCGCTTGCCGATCCTGAGCTCGACGCCGTCGTGGTGGCCAGTCCCGGATCCACGCACCATGAGGTCGCACGGGCCGTGATCGACGCAGGCAAGCACCTGCTCGTCGAGAAGCCGCTGACGACGGCCTCGTCCACGAGCTGGGATCTGGTGCGCCGCGCCCGTCGCAAGGGTGTGCTGCTGGCCGTGGGGCACTTGCTGCTGTACCACCCGGTCGTGCGCGCGATGAAGCGTGCCGTGTCGGCGCGCTCGTTCGG
>JAHEIK010000060.1:0-10595 GCA_024639415.1 Planctomycetota bacterium | reverse complement strand
TCGGGGCCATCCGCTACATGCACTGCCGGCGCACGAACCTGGGTCGTATCCGGCCCAACGAGGGCGCGCTCGAGAGTCTTGCGCCGCACGATCTCAGCGTGATGGTGCACTTGCTCGGGCGCTGGCCCACCGCCGTGACCGCGCGCGGCGCGCGCCACGTGCAGCCGAGGTATCCGGATGTCGTGTTCCTCGGCCTGCGCTTCCCCGGGGGCGTGCTGGGCCAGGTCCACCTCTCCTGGCTCGAGCCGCTCAAGGTCCGTCGCGTCAGCGTCGTCGGGGAGCGGGCGATGGCCGTGTTCGACGACATGGCGTCCGACGGCAAGCTGCAGCTGCTGCACGCCAAGATCCCGCCCGAGCCCCAGCGGCCCGGCGTGCCGCCGGGCCAACCCACGCGCGTGACCTACCCGCGGATCGCCGCCCGCGAGCCGCTGGTGGAGGAGCTCAAGGCGTTCGTCCAGGCCGTGCGGAGCGGCACGGCCCCGGACACCCCGGGCGAGGACGGAGCCCGCATCATGCGGGTGCTCGAGGCGGCGCAGGAGTCGCTGGACGACGACGGGCGCGAGGTGCGGCTCCGCATCCGCTGACGGCCTGGGCCCCGGGACGGAATGACGAGCGGTGACCGAAGCCGGGGACAATCCCCGCGTGAGTGATCCCACGGCCGCCTCGTCCGCGGCGCCCCAGGCGCCCGATCTCGCCCCCGTACCGCTGATGGATCCCAAGCGCGTCTATCCCGCCTGGGGACCGGCCGCGGAGCAGGCGGTCGTCGAGGTGCTGCGCAGCCACCACTACGTGAAGGGGCCGCAGGTGGCGGCGTTCGAGGAGGCCTTCGCGGCACATGTCGGCGTCGACGCCGCGGTTGCCGTGGACTCGTGCACGGACGCGCTGTTCCTCGTATTGCGGGCGGTCCTGCAGCGCAGGCCGCCCGAGGCTCGCGAGGTCATCCTGCCGCCGTTCACCTTCGTCGCGACGGCGAGCGCAGTCGTGAATGCCGGAGGCACGCCGGTCTTTGCCGACGTCGATCCGCATACGTGGAACCTCGCGCCGGCTTCGGTGGCGGAGCACGTGAGTGAGCGCACGGCGGCGGTCGTCCCCGTTCACATCTTCGGGGCACCGGCCGATATGCGCGGGGTGCGCGCGGCCCTGGCTGCGGCCGGCAGTGATGCATTCGTCCTGGAGGACGCTGCGCAGGCGATCGAGGCCACGCTCGATGGACGTGCGGCAGGCGCTCTCGCCGACGCGGGGACGTTCTCGTTCTATCCGTCGAAGAATCTCGCCGCGGCCGGCGACGGCGGCGTGGTTACGACGGACGATCCCGAGTTGGCCGCCAAGGTGCGCGCCCTGCGCGATCACGGTCAGACCCGCAAGATGTACGACCACGAGGACGTGGGCACCAACAGTCGGATGGATGAGCTGCAGGCGGCCATCCTGCGCATCAAGCTGCAGCATCTGCCCGCGTGGACCGCCGCCCGCCGGGCCGTCGCCGCGCGCTACGACGAGGCGTTTGCCACGCTCCCCGTGGAGCCCCAGCGTCTCGTCGCCGGCGCCGTGTCGGCCTACCATCTCTACACCGTGCGCACGGCGGGGCGCGATGCATTGCGCACCGCGCTGCAGGCCGCGGGCATCGGGTGCGGCGTGTACTACCCCGTGCCGCTGCATCGACAGCACTGCTTCGCGGAGTTGGCTCCCTCCGGTGCGAGCACCTGCCCGGTGGCCGACGACTTGGCGGGCGAGGTCCTGTCGCTGCCGTGCTTCCCCGACATGACCGCTGCGGAGACGGAGCGGGTCATTGCGGCCGTGCGGGACGCGCTGTAGATCGGACGGCGCCTCCGCAGGGCGCGTTCGTCGACCGTTTCGGTCACGCGTTCATGTTTTTGGACGACGGCGCGCCGTGCAAGGCCGCAGAAGGCCATTTTCTGGGGCCTGCATTGTGGGCACAGCGCATGCAACCGCCGTTGCCCATGGCCGTACGCCGCGCACATGCCCATGAACGACGCAAGGATCGCAGGATCCCCGTGGCCGCGCGTGTGCGCTTCGAGCCCTGTGAGGGGGCCGGCGTGGTGCAGGCGGAACTCGTGGACGTCAGTGCCGGCGGTTTGCGGGCGACGTGTCCGCTGCCCCGGGGGCTGGAGCAGGGCACCGAGGTCAACGTGGAGATCACGGTGCAGGATGCGAGCGACGCTCGTCACCCGCCGTTGGTGAACCTGCGTGGGCGGGGCTGCGTGGTGCGCATCCTCGACGGCCCGGAGGGCTACGAGGCGGCGCTGGTGTTCACCGGCGCGCTGTCCGTGCGGGAGCCGTTCAGCCAGATGCTGTTGTTCTAGTTCCGGCGTAGGGCGCCGGAACTCCCGTGAACGTGAACGTGCCCGTCACCGTTCCCGGCGTGCCCGGGACACGTGGTCCGTTTCCCGTCTCTTCTTCTCCCGTCTTCCGTCCCACGTCTTCCGTCCTCCCCCTTGCCGGCCGGCGCGGGCTCGGGTGAACCGGTTACGGTTACGGGAAGAAGAACGGGAGCCGAGCCCGTGTGCCGTTCACGTCGGTAACGGGCACGCAGACGTTCACGTTCACGTTTGTCGAGCGGCACAGCCGCTCGACTAGACCGCCTGCTGCTCGCTCTTCTTGCCCAGCAAGCGATACTTGCGCATCTTGTTGAAGAGCGTCGTGCGATTGATCATCAACGCGGCCGCCGTCTCCTGACGGTTCCAGTTGTGGCTCCGCAGCGTGCGCTCGATGATCTCGCGCTCCGGGATCTCCAGCGCCTTGCGCAGCGGCAGCGTCTGCCCCGGCTCCGGCGCAGCGGCCGTCTTCGCGAGGTCCGGCGGCAGATCGCGCGGCGTCAGCACCTCGCTCTGCGCGAGGATCACCCCGCGCTCGACCACGTTCTCGAGCTCGCGGATGTTCCCCGGCCAGTTGTGCGCCTGCAGGATCGTCATCGCGTTGTCGTCGATGCGCTCGACCAGCTTCTCGTTCTCCGCGGAGAAGCGCTTGAGGAAGTGCTGCGCAAGCAGCGGCACGTCCGAGATGCGCTCTCGCAGGGGAGGTAGGTGGATCGGGACCACGCTGATCCGGTAGTAGAGGTCGCGACGGAACGAGCCCTCCTCCACGCGCCGGGCCAGGTCTTCGTTCGTCGCGAGAATGAGGCGGACGTCGATCGAGATCGTCTCCTCGCTGCCCACCGGCTCGAACGTACGCTCCTGGATCACCCGCAGCAGCTTGACCTGCAGGGCTTGACTAGCCGTGCCGATCTCGTCGAGGAAGAGCGTGCCGCCGTTCGCAGCCAGGAAGCGTCCCGCACGCTCCGACGTCGCCCCCGTGAACGAGCCCTTGGCGTGGCCGAAGAGCTCGCTCTCGAGCAGCCCCTCCGGCAGGGCGCCGCAGTTGATCTCGACGAAGGGTTCGTCCCGGCGCCCGGAGAGCTCGTGCACCCTCTTCGCGACCAGCGACTTGCCGGTTCCGCTCTCGCCCGTGATCAGCACCGTCGCCCGCGTCGGTGCTACCGCTTCCACCGTCTCGAAGACCTTCACGAAGGCCGTGTCACGGCCCACGGCTCCGTCGCCCTTGCCGCCTTCGACCGTGGCTAGCCGCTTCTTCAGGTCCGCGTTCTCGGTGCGCAGACGCGCCGACTCCAGTGCGCGATCGACGACGACCACCATCTCGTCGTCGAGCACCGGCTTCGTGATGTAGTCGAAGGCGCCGTCCTTCATGCCCCGGACGGCGTTCTCGATGGTTCCGTAGCCCGTGAGCAGGATCACCTCGCACGCGGGGTAGTCCTGCTTGATCTGCTTGAGGACGGCGAACCCGTCGAGCTCGGGCATGTTGATGTCCGAGATCACGAGGTCGTAGGGCTCCTCGGCCATGCGCTCGAACGCCTCGCGGGCGTGCTCGGCCGCATCCACGTCATGGCCGTGCTTGCGCAGCAGGATCCGCAGCGTGCGGGGAACGAGCGGGTCGTCGTCGACGATGAGGATGCGTGCGGTCACGAGGCCTCCTGGACCAGGTCCGCGCCGTAGCGCTCGGCCGGTAGGGCGACGGTGACGATCGTGCCGCCACTGGCCGGACACTCGATGCTCATGGCCCCGCCGAACTTCTCGACGAGACGTGCGGAGATCGGCAGTCCGAGTCCCGTGCCCTTGCCCGGGTCCTTGGTTGTGAAGAAGGGCTCGAACACGCGGGGGAGGACGTCCTCCGCGATGCCCGGCCCCAGGTCGGTGACTTCGAGCAGGATCTCGTCGTCGACGAGGCGTCCTGTGACGGTGATCGTCCCCTCGCCCTCGCACGCATCCGCGGCGTTGCGGAGGAGGTTGGTGACGACCTGATGCAGCCCGCGCGGCACGTGGACTCCGGCCACGATCGTGTCGATGTCCTGCCGCATGCGAGGTGCGGCCGTGTCGAGCGCGAGCGCGACGCCGGTGATGGCTTCACCCACCAACTCGTCCAGCGGCTGCGGTGCCTGCTCGACGGCGGCCTCCCGCGAGAAGGTCAGGAGACTCTGCACGATGTCGGCCATGCGCAGCAGGCCTGCGTGCGCGAGGTCGAGGTACTCGCTGGCTTCCGGGTCGTCCTTGACCCGGTCCTTCGTCAAGCGCACGCAACGCAGCGTGGCGTCGAGCGGGTTGTTGAGTTCGTGAGCGACGCCGGCGGCGAGCTTGCCGATCATCGCCAGCTTCTCCTGGATCTGCTGGCGCTTGCCCTCCTGGGCTTCGAGTCGCGTGCGCAGGTCCTGGTTGGCGTCGAGCGCTTCGTGGTGGGCGAGCGCCTTCTCCACGGTCGCGAGGATCTCGGTCGCGCGACACGGCTTCGTGAGCACGTCGAACGCCCCGAGTCGCATCAGCTCGACCGTGCGCTCCACCGAGCCGTAGCCGGTGAGCACGATCGGAACGGTCGACGGCGAGTGCGCCTTGAGCCTGCGGATGAGCTCCTGGCCGGACATCGGCTCCATGCGCAAGTCGGTCACGAGGACTTGGACCTGGCCCTTGTGGCAGACGTCGAGGGCGTCGCGTCCCGTTTCGACCACAGTCACGCGGTGGCCTGCGAGCTCGAGCACCTCGCAGAGGAAGTTCCGCACGATCTCCTTGTCGTCCACGACCAGGACGTTGGCCGGAGCAGTATCCGCGGTCCGCGCGGGACCGGAGGTGGCCAGGGGATCGGGTCGGGTGCTGCCGCTCATGGACGTTCCGTGTGGTGGAATCCGAACATCCACCTTTCGACGTCCCGCCCGCGGAGCTTGAGCGATCCAGGGGAATCGACAACCGGTGTCTCCCCAGATGGACACCGACGGCGCTCAGGCGCCCATTCGCTGCGCGCCAGCCGTCACGGGCGCGCGCGGCCTCCATGCCGACGCTCGCGAAGGCTCCAGCTCTCCAGCATCGGCGTCTGGCTTCTTCGACGCTCCAAGTTGCGAGCAATCTGGCAATCCAGGATCAACCGGTCTCGGATCGGCGTGTCGGCTGGGGAGCGGAGGTGCGCTGTGGAGGCCGGGGCGTGGTCTGCCACGCGAGGCTGACGCGGCGCAGCGACCGCCCCCAGTCCGGCGCGCAGCCTCTACGCAGGCCACGAGTGGCATGCACACCTATGCCGGCTCGATGCGGTCGCGGCCGGCGTCCTTGGCCCGGTAGAGGGCCTCATCGGCGCGCTGCAGGACCGCGTCGCCCTGCTCGCCGTGGTCGGGGAACAGCGCATAGCCGCCGGAGATCGTCACGCGCGCAGCGGGGATCCCCTCGCCCAGGGCGAACGGGCGTCCGCGGACGCCCGCGCAGGCCCGCTCCATCAGGCGCTGCGGGTCGCGCGCCGTTCCATCTTCACGCTCGAGTCCGGGCAGGAGCACGGCGAACTCCTCGCCGCCCCAGCGCGCGACGAGGTCCGTCTCGCGGAAGGCGGACTGCAGCCTGCGGGCCACCTCGGTCAGGACGCGGTCACCGATGGCGTGGCCGTGGCGATCGTTGAACGCCTTGAAGTGATCCACGTCCACGATGCCGACCACGAGGCGCGTCGCGCTGCGCCGGGCGCGCTCGAGTTCGCGGTGCAGCGCGCGCTCGAAGGCGCGCCGATTCGGAAGCCGGGTCAGCTCGTCGATCGTCGAGAGCGAGCGGGCGCGCTGCATGCGCCGCGCGTTGCGCAGGGCCATCCCCGCGTGGCGGCCCAGCCGCGTCCACGTCCGTACGACCTCTTGGGAGGGGACGCGGTTGCCGGGCAGGCCGGTGAGACTGACGACGCCCTCGCAGCCGCGTCCGCGGCCCAGGGGCAGGACGACGAAGGCCGACGAGCGGTACCCGCGCGGGCCTCCGGTCGAGCCGTGTCCCGTCGCCGGACGACCCAAGGCGGCAACCCGCCCCGCGATGCCGGCGCCGACGGTGCAGCGCACCTTGCCGATCAGGCGCTCCTCGATGCCGCGGCCCGCGCGGAGACAGAGCGTGCCGCGCTCGGGCTCGCGCAGCATCAGGCTGATGCGTCCGGCGTTGGACACCTCGCTCAGCGTCCGGAGGATGTAGCGCACCAGACTGCCCAGCTTGCCGATGCGCTCCAGGCAGCCGCCGGCGAAGCGGCCGGCGTCGACCACGCCGACGTCGGGTGCGTCCTCATCGGCGCGCGGCAACGGAGGAGCGGCTTCCCGCGAGCGCGCGGGGCCCGCGTCTGCAACCTCCGCCGGCGGCTCCGCTTCCGTCTCCGCGGCCGTGCGCATGCGCTCGTGTGTGGGCGGTGTGGCGTTGGCTGCCGACGGGGCGGCCGTCACGGGCTCATCCGCGCCGGCCTCCCAGACCAGAACCCCCAGATCCCGTGCCGCGCGGCAGGCGTCTTCGTCCTCGCCACCGTCCAGCACCATCAGCGGGGCCAGCCCGAGGCGGCTCTTGAGGTTCTGCAGGGCGGCGCGCGGCCGCGCATCCAGCACGCGGGAACTCACGACGCAGCCCGTGATGGGGCGCCCGCCGAAGGCGGCCAGCGCCGCGTGGACGTCCGTCGCCTCGAGGATCGGGGCAGCCGTACCGCCCGAGGCGCGCTGCCAGTGCTCTTCGAGGGCGCGAGCGGCGCCCGCACCGACGGCGAGCCAGCAGGCCTCGCCCGAGCCGTCCGCCTCACGCGGCTCGGTGGGGCGCATCAGAGTTGATCTCTCGGCAGCGTGAGGAGGGCGTCGGCGGCCTCGACGCCGAACTGCGTCCCACTGAGGCGGTCGACTTCCGCGAGCGCCTCGCGGCGTGAGCGCGAGCGGCGGTAGGGCCGCGGGCTGACCATCGCGTCGTAGGCCTCAGCCACGCCGATGACGCTTGCGCCGACCGGGATCTGGTGGTCGCGCAGGCGATCCGGATAGCCGCGGCCATCCGGCCGCTCATGGTGATGGCGCACGAACGCTGCGGCTTCGCCGAAGGGCTCGAGGATCTGGGCACCGATCACGGGGTGCAGGCGGATCACGGACTCCTCGTCCTGGCTCAGCGGGCCGTCGCGCTGCAGGACGTCCTCGGGCACCCCGACCTCCCCGACGTCGTGCAGCTTGGCCGCCATCTGGATGACGCCCTGCAGGCGCGGGGATAGGCCCATGCGCGCCGAGATGTTGCCCGCTAGGCGTGCCACACGCCGCGAGTGCCCCGTGAAGAGGCTGCCGCGGCCCTCCAGGGCTTCGATGATCCGCTCGGCCACACCGAGCGCGTTGCGCTCGGCAGCCCGGCGGTTCACCTGCCCTTCCAGCGCCACGCTCAGCGCCTGGGGCACGAGCGAGAGCAGGAAGTCGTCGCTCGCGTCCTCCTCCTCCGGGGGCAGGGGGCGCAGCATCGTGAGGCCGCCGACCGGCTGCTCGGACAGTCGCACCACCGCCGCAAGCGCCTGGAGCGGTGCGCCGTGGCCGAGGACGGTGTCCTTCATCAGCCCCTCCTCGACCAGGCAGGCCTGGTGGAGCAGGGCGGAGCTCATGGCCTTCAGCATGGGCGTGGGGGCGACGGACTGCTGGAACTCCGCCGTACGCACGCCGTCACCGAGATCCAACTCGATGCGCGTCACGTGGGCCTGGAAGCGGCTGGAGAGGATGCGCGTCGTCGTGTGCAGCATCCGGTCGAGGCGCTCTTCGCGCGCGAGCAGACCGGTCAGCTCGCGGATGAAGTCGAGATCCCGGACGCGGCGCTCCAGCGCCAGGCGGGAGAGCGAGAGGTCGGCCCGTACCTGCTTCAGATCGGCTTCGACCTCGCGGCTGTGCTTGCGCAGGGTATCGGCTTCGCTGCGCGCACGGCGCACGGCGGCCTGCTCGTCCCGGGTCATGCGGCCGGACGTCAGGACCCGGTCCACCACCTTGCGCAGGTCGTCGAGGCTGAAGGGCTTGGTGAGGTAGTCGTCGGCGCCGAAGCGCAGGGCCTGGACCGCCGTCTCCGTGGAGGCGAACGCCGTGATGAGGATGGCGCCCATGTTGCCGCGGATGTCCTTGGCCGCCCGGATCAGGTCGAGGCCGCTGATCCCGGGCATGCGGAGATCCGTGATCAGGATCTCGGCCTTGGCGCGTTCGAGCTCGTCGAGGGCACGGCGGCCGTCGTGGAAGGTGAATACCTGGTAGCCCTCACGCTTCAGCGCGCTCGCGAGCAGCTCGCGGATCTGCGGCTCGTCGTCGACCACGAAGATGGTCGCGCCCTTCTCGGGGCGGGGCTGCGAGACCTTGCCGGTCTGCGTCCATTCGGGGAGGAGGGGCCGCATGCTTCGTTCGATCGGTTCGCGAAGCACGAAACTTCTGCCTAAGGCGCATACCGTTCCAGGCTGAGACGGTTGGCGGCCGACCGCTCAGGGCAGGGGCAGCCTGAGGCCGAGGATCACGCCGTCTTCGATGCTCCGGGCGAGGAGGCGCCCCCCGTGGTTGCGGGCCACGGCTTCGGCCAGCGCCAGGCCCGGATAGACCTCGCGCGTGTCGTCCCGGTTGAGCAGCGCGGCCCCTTCCAAGCCCTCCAGCGCGCTCCCGTCCAGGGCCACGGCCTTGCCGCGGACGGCCGCCTCCACGGTGTCCGGGCGGTCCTTGGGGAGGGTGCGCACGCGGGCTTCGACGGCGACCGGACGCTCCGGCGCGCGGGCCGCCAGCATGTGCAGCAGGGTGTCGAAGGCCACGGCTGCCTGGCTGGTGTCCACGTCGAGGGCGGGACCGTCCTCCGGCGCGGAGCCGACGATGCGGATGTCTCCAGCCATCTCCGCCGCCGCGAGACTCGAGCGCAGGGAGGGGCCCAGCGCCTCGCGGCTGGTCTGCGGCCGGCGCAGCACGCCGAAGCGCGAGAGGATGCGCATCACGCCCTGGATGCGCTCGACCTCGCGCGCCAGCGCCGTGCCCGTCTCGCTGCCGACGTCGGACGACTCGCCCAGCAACGCCAGGATCTGCAGCGGGTTGTTGATCGCGTGGGCAACCTCGCCGGCGAGCCTGCCGAGCGCGCGCGCGGTGTCCTCCTCGGGGGCGTCGTCCCGGCGCGCCATGAGGGCGGCCGCCACGGTCGCGAGTTCCGCAGGGTAGAAGGGCTCGAGCACGTACGCGTCCGCCCCGGCCTGCAGGGCCTGCAGCGCCGACGCTCGCCGACCCTCGGGAACGAGCAGCAGGATCCGCGCGGCCGGCGCCCGCTTCTTGACGGTCTTGAGGAAGGCGCTGTCCCTGCGCCGGAAGCCGGCCAGGCTGAGCACCACGAGATCCGTCGGTCGCTCCACGAAGCGCGCCGTGCCCTCGTAGGGTTCGCGGGCTCCGCCGACCCGGTAGCCGGCCCCGCGCAGCGCCTCCGCGGCGGCAGCCCGAGCCGGGCCCGGGCGCATGACCAAGAGCACGGTCGGTCGGCCGGTGGGGGCGGAAGGGCTCAGGAAGGACTCCTCACTACTCCCATCATCGTCGCTCCGGGGGACTTCCTTGCGAGGGGATCTCCGCGCCGCCGGGGGAACCGACCGCAAATCGCGCTCGGCCGGGGTCGCTCCGCGATCCGACCCGCGTTCCGTGCCACTTCACCCGTACAATCCCGCCGCAGTCCCGGCGTCCTCGCCGGGACGGGGATCCGGGAGGTACGACGCGCGTGCGGGTGTTGCTGGCCGACGACGAACGCGCCATCGCCATCACGCTCGCGGACGACCTGCGCCGCGCGGGCATCGAGGTCGAGACCGCCGCCGATGGCAACGAAGCGCGCGAGCTCTACGAGGGCGGCCGCTTCGACGTGGTCGTCACGGACCTCAACATGCCCGGGATCACGGGCTTGGAGCTGCTGGAGGCCGTCAAGCGCGACCCGCAGGCCGCCGAGGTGATCATCATCACCGGGTATGGCACGATCGACTCCGCCGTCGACGCCATGCGCAAGGGCGCCTTCGACTACGTCCTCAAGCCGTTCAACAACGAGGAGATCCTCGAGAAGCTGCGCAAGATCGCGGAGTTCCGCCGGCTGCGTAGCGAGAACGAGGAGCTGCGCGAGGCGCTCGGGGTCGAGAAGGGGCTCGAGCAGCTCATCGGCCGCAGTCCATCCATGATGAAGGTGATCGATCGCATCCGGACCGTCGCCGAGCGCGACGAGCGGGTGCTGATCACGGGCGAGTCCGGCACCGGCAAGGAGCTCGTGGCGCGGGCCATCCACGACATCAGCCGCCGCAGCGACAAGCCCTTCGTCCCGCTGGCGTGC
>JAHEIK010000393.1 GCA_024639415.1 Planctomycetota bacterium | reverse complement strand
CAACGACGACGCCATGCGCTCCGTGCAGACGCTGCTCGACCTCCTCGCCGTCGGCGTCGAGGAAGGCGCCAAGGTGTGGGCGGTCGTCGAGGCCGAGCACCAGCGCGCCGCCGAGGCCGCCCGCGCCGAGCAGGAGCAGAAGCGCGAGCAGGAGCGCCAGCGCCGCCAGGTCACCGAGGAGTGGCAGCGTCGTCTGCGCGAGGACGCCGAGGGCAAGACCGAGGGCGGGGACGCCGCTGAGGCTCCGGCCGAGGACGCGCCCAAGGCCGAGGCACCCGAGGCGCCCAGGGCCGACGCGCCCGCTCCCGAAGCACCGGCTCCTGAAGCAAGCACAGAGGAGCCGAAGGGCGACGAGCCCAAGGCTGACGCCTAGACCCAACCAACGCAGTTTCGCAGGGGGAGCACAGCGCCTTCCCCGCAGGGGAGGCAGCATGTTCCCCGCTGCCGGATCCCTGGTGTGACAGGGCCGCTGGAGGGCCCGCGGAGATGACGACCATGGACATCAGCGCCAAGCAGGTGATGGAGCTTCGACAGGCGAGCGGCATGCCCATGATGCAGTGCAAGAAGGCACTCATCGAGGCAGGCGGCGACTTCGAGCAGGCGATGGACTCGCTGCGCAAGCAGGGGCTCAAGACCGCCGAGAAGCGGGCCGGCCGCGCCACGGGTGACGGCCTCCTCGCCGTGCGGATCGCAGACGACGGCAAGACCGGCACGATGGTGCAGGTGCTGTGCGAGACCGAGCCGGTCAAGAACACGCCCAAGTTCGTCGAGTTCGTCGAGCGCCTTGCCGACCTCGCCGCCGCCTCCGGAGTGACCACGCTCGAGGATCTTGGCGCGCTGGACTTCGGTGGGGGCGAGACGGCCGCCACTACGCTCAAGAGCCTCGTCGGCCTGATTGGCGAGAACATGCAGCTTGGCGGCGTCGCCCACTTCACGGTGGCCGGCGACGGCTGTGTCGGCGCCTACATCCACAACGACAAGAAGCAGGGGGCGCTCGTCGCCGTGACCGGTGCAGGCGACGCCATGCCCGCGACCGCCAAGGAGCTGTGCCAGCACATCGTGTTCGCCAAGCCCTCCTTCCTCAGTCGCGACCAGGTCGCGCAGGAAGAGGTCGAGAAGGAGCTTGGCTTCCTGCGTGAGCAGGTCGCCGACGACGCGTCGATGAAGGGCAAGCCCGAGCAGGCCGTGGAAGGCATCATCCAGGGCCGCCTCAACAAGAACTTCTTCGGTGAGCGCGTGCTCAACGAGCAGGGTTGGTACCGCGAGAACTCCAAGAAGGTCGAGAGCGTGCTCGCAGAGCGCGGCGCGGCCATCCAGGACTTCAAGCTGTTCGCACCCGGGGCCTGATGTCCAACGGCCCGCGCTGGAAGCGAGTATTGCTCAAGGTCTCGGGCGAGGCGTTCGCCGGACCGTCCGGCAAGCCCGTGGACGCCGTCGGTGTCCGCTCCCTCGCCTCGAGCATTGCCGACGCGCACCGGCAGGGCGTGCAGATCGCCGTCGTCAACGGCGGCGGCAACATCCTGCGCGGCGCCCAGTCCTCGATCGACGGCCTGGGCCGGGCGACCGCGGACTACATGGGCATGCTGGCCACGGTGATCAACGCCCTGGCCCTGCAGGACCTCCTCGCCGACCAGGGCGTGCCCTCGCGCGTGCTGACGGCCATCGAGATGAAGAGCGTGGCCGAGCCCTACATCCGGTTGCGCTGCCTCCGTCACCTCGAGAAGGGCCGGGTGGTGATCCTGGCCGGCGGCACGGGGCAGCCCTACTTCAGCACCGACACGACGGCCGCCCTGCGCGGCACCGAGATCGGAGCCGAGGCGCTGCTCAAGGGCACGCAGGTGGACGGCGTCTACGACAAGGACCCCAAGGTCCACGACGACGCTCGCCGCTTTGCCAGCCTCTCCTATGCCGACGCCCTGCGCCGCGACCTGCGCGTGATGGACAAGACGGCCTTCACGATGTGTGAGGAGAACGGGCTGCCCATCGTCGTGTTCGACATGGGCGTCGACGGAAATCTCGTCCGGCTTCTCCAGGGCGAGGAAATCGGTACGATCGTGTCCAAGGACGCGGCGGAGATCGAAGCATGACGGCAGATGTGATCCTCATGGAGACCGAAGAGCGGATGGAAGCGGCGGTGACGCACATCGCCGGCGAGTTGAGCGGGCTGCGCTCGGGTCGTGCCAGCCCCGCGCTGGTCGACAAGCTCCACGTCGAGGCCTACGGCACCAGTACGCCGCTCGCCCAACTGGCCCAGATCGGCTGCCCCGAGCCGCGCCAGATCCTCATCAAGCCGTTCGACCCTTCGATCATGAAGGACATCGAGCGTGCGATCATCGCGTCCGACCTCGGGCTCAACCCCAACTCGGACGGGAAGGTCCTCCGGCTGAACCTGCCGCCGCTCTCCGAAGAGCGTCGCAAGCAGCTGGCGAAGGTCGTGAAGGACAACGGCGAGAAGGCCAACGTCGTCGTGCGCAACGTGCGTCGTGACGCGAACAAGAGCGCCGATGCCGCCAAGGAAGCCAAGGACCTGACGATCGACGACTGCGAGCGCCTGAAGAAGGACATTCAGGAGCTCACGAAGACGTACGAGGGCAAGATCAAGGATCTCGTCGACAAGAAGACGGCGGACCTGATGGAGGTGTGATCACGGCACCTGCGGTGCAGTGATCCCCGTCTGCGTTCCCGTACCCGTCTCCGTTCCCGACGTACCCGTTGCCCGTCTTCCGTGGCCCTCCCTCCGTCGCCCGGACCAGGCCGCGCCGTGAGAAGAGAGAGTGTGAGGGCGCGAGAGGTGTGGCCTACGGCTCCACCGCCCACGCCCGGATCCAGCGTGCGCCCGCGCGCTCGTAGCCCATGTCCTCGAGCAGCGCCTTCTCGAGCCCCGGCATGTGCGCCGCGCCGTAGAAGATCGCGATCGGCCCCTTGGCCTGCTTCTCGATCTGCTCGACCAGGCGCTGAATCGCCACGGCGTTGCGATCGTCGAGGATCCACTTCGCACGCTTGGCGTCCATGCGGCGAATGCGGTCCTCCATGTCCTCCGAGCCGAGCATCTCCGCCATGCTGCGCTTGAGCCCGCTGCGCAGCGGACCGGCGGACTTGCCGCGGCCGAGCAGGAGGTCGATCAGCGGCCCCGCGAGCTTGAGCAATCCGCTCATGAAGCGTGCCTGCGCGAAGATGCCGCTGCGCGAGGCCTCCTCGACGCCTTCGCGCGTCTCCTTGTCCGCATCGTCCAGCGACTCCGTAGTGATGTCGGCATGCACGAAGTGGGGGCGGCGGTAGGTGATGCCCTCCAGTTGGAAGTCGAGGCCCAGCCAGCGCGCCATCTTCTCCTGCAGCTGGCGGACGGGGCTCTTCGGTCGATCGGCGGGCGGCCCCCGGTCGAACTCGGCATTGGAGGTGCCCTCGGGCTTCACGCCTTCGTAGAGCACCGTGCCGGCGTCCTCGAGCATCTTCTGCACGCTGCGGTAGAAGCTCGCGTCGGCGATGTGGACGGCTCCGACGAGATCCACGCGCGGCCCGCCCTTGGGGTGCACGTAGTAGGTGATCGCCACGTCGAGGCCCCCGCTCTTGTCGTCGGGGGCGACGTAGCGCGTGAACTCCCCGGGCCCGGGCTCCTGCGCATCCTGCTCGACGCGCGCTACATCTGCGCGGCCGATCGCGAGCGTGTCGCCTGCGGGCAGGAGGACCCGCACCTGCCTCGGTCCCTCGTGCAGCACGACGCCCTGCACCTTGGTGCCGCCCTTCAGCACGACCTCGTCGGCACGGGCGAAGGGGAGGGGAGCGAGCAGGAGCAAGAGGGCGACGAGCAGCGAGCGCTTCATGGGCTGCATCCTACGCCCTTCGGCGACCGCGTCCTCCCCTCAGGGCAATGGCGCATCCGCACGGTCACGCTCCGCGCCGCGCGGACGCTGGATTGGGCGGCTATCCGGTCCCGCGCGGAGCGCGGGACCTCATGCCGTCCCTACGTGGGTGCTGACCACGGCCGATCGCGGCGCAAGGACCACGCCATCGCTCTGGCCAGTCGGCGAACGCGCCCTGTTGCCTGTAGGGGCGATGGGAGGCTGGCGCGAAGCGGCAGCCGAGTCTTCGCCCGACCCGTTCGTGGTTCAGGGAGCGCTGCGCCGTCGACGCACCCGCACGTCG
>JAHEIK010000392.1 GCA_024639415.1 Planctomycetota bacterium | reverse complement strand
GCTCCTCCTCGCCCTCGGATACGGAGAGCTCCGCGCGGCTCTTGACGTTCATCCATAGCCTACGGTCGCCGAGCCGATTCAGGTCGATCACGAGTTCACCCTCCCCATCGCCATGGATGCACTTCAGCCGGGCGTTCGCCGTCGCCGGCAGCTCGGGATGCTCGAGCAGCTGATTCAGCGCGGCCACGACGATGTACATCTTGATGTGCGCCTCGGTCTCGCTCAGGGACTCCAACTCGTAGATCAGGGTTTGCGTCAGGCGAATGCCCTCCATGTGATTCGTGGCATGCGTCACCTCCCAGCGCGCGCCGAGGCCAACAGGCTCTGCGGGAAGAGGCGTGGCGACCTGCTTCACCAACTCGGTGAGCAATGTGAAAAGCGGCTGCGCACCCTCGTCCACCGGCGGTGGCGTGTCGTGATCAATCGCCAGATTGATACCGCGCGCGCTCAGGAGAGCAGATCCGCTGCGCGCCTCGAGCCCCTGGGTCAAGCCGCGCATTGCCTCGAGGGCGGCGGGCGGCATGCCGGTCAGCGGCTCCAGGGTGGCCTCGACGACCTCCCACGCGAGCAACGCATCACCCCCGTGGACGATGTCATCGACGCTGAACTTCAAGCGCATGGACATGCGGGGCAGGCGAACCTCACGCGGCTCCTCATCGTCGCGCTGCTTGGACTCCTTGGTGGTGATGCTGACGAGTGTTGTCTCCTCGGCTCGGGCCTCCAACGTGTATCGGAGGGCGCGTCTCGGCTCGGACCCGGCGGAGAGCAGCACGACCTCGAGTGCGCCATCGGCAACGTTGCGACGGGCCGCGTCGGGCGCCTGCGCTCCCAGCGTGAACGCGCCCGTGGCGAGGCCCACCGCCAAGACTGCGATGGCAAGGACGGCGAGGGCCGCGGCCGGCAGGATGCGCTTGCGCTGCGGCATCTTGACATCAGGAACCCCTGCTGCGGGCGTGCGATCGAAGATGCCGGCGCCCGCCAGGATCGCGTCCGCGAGAGCCTGGCAGGAAGGGAAGCGCTGCGCGGGATCGGTCGCAAGGCCGCGCATGACCGCCGCCGCGCATGACGCGGGAAGCTCCGGCGCGAGTTCGCTCACCGGAAGGGGCGACTCCTTCAGCCGCTTTACGAGGATCTCCAAGACGGAGGCTCCCTCGAACGGCAGTCGGCCGGTAAGCGCCTCGTAGACCGTCGTCGCGAGTCCGTATTGGTCGGCGGCCCCCTCGACGGGCCGCCCCAGGCCCTGCTCGGGCGCCATGTACTTCGGGGACCCCACACCCGTGCCGGCCTCCGTGACGTTGATGTCCTCGTCCAGTGCCTTGACCACGCCGAAGTCAGAGAGGAACACGTGGCCCTCTTCGTCGAACAGGATGTTCTCCGGCTTCACGTCGCGGTGGACCACGCCTCTGCCATGGATGAAATCGAGGGTCGCCGCGATCGTACGGAGCCACGGCACGACCGCGTCCACCTCGCGCGGAACGGCCCCGCTCGTCTCGAGCCGACTCTCCAGCGAGCCGCCCCCGAGGAACTGGAGTACGAAGAACGGGACCCCCTCGTGTGTGCCCTGTGCGAGGATCCGGACGATGCTCGGGTGCTCCAAGCGCACGAGCTCGGAGATTTCACGTGCAAACCGGGCCCGGAAGCCGGCCTCTCCCAGAAACCGGACGTGGGGCACCTTCACGACGACACTCCGGCCGAGGTTCGTGTCTTGTGCGAGCCACACCGAGCCCATGCCGCCGTCGGCGATCTTCCTCTCTACGCAGTAGATGCCCAGCAGGGTCGCACCGGCGAAGTCGACGGCGAAGCGGGAAGGAACATCGCCCTGCGTCATCTGTACTGCGGTCCTCGTTGGGCCCGGGGACGGCCTCGGCGGGCCGGACGTGCGGTTGATGCTACCCGGATCGTCTCGGCCGCTGAACCCCTCGGCCGGCTTGCGGCGCCCACGTCCTTCGCAGGTCTCCACGTGGGCGTCGCGTACGTGGCTGCGGGCCCGGCTCCGCGCCGTCAAGGGGAAGGCCGACAGAGCCGGCGAAGCAAGTACTCAAGGTGTAGACACGCCGTCAACAACACGAGCGACGATCCGCTGCGAATCCGGGCACCAAGGAATCGGTCCTTACGCGAGGGCGCGTCCGGCGGCCTGGGGGCCCACACGGTCGTCTTCAGCCAGGACGGCTTCGACATCGAGAACAGCACGATACCGGAGCCCCCCGAGACCAATCCGAAGCAGACCAAGAGCTCCGAATGGCTCTCCTCAGCGCAGCGGTAGGCAGCCGTACGGGCTCCCCCGCAATGCGTCCAGGTTCTCGCCGGTCTCCTCACCGCTCTCCCGGCCGACGCACTTCCAGGGGGCACTCGCACCCCACGAGGCGGGCGCGCGCCAAGCCGCTATCCTTGCCGTCCCGAACGCGTACCAGGAGACCGTCTCATGTCCACGACCTCGCCGCTCGTCGCCGTCCTCATGGGTTCGACGTCTGATTGGGAGACCATGCAGCACTGCAGCGCGCAGCTCACGAAGCTGGGCGTGCCGCACGAGTGCAAGGCCATCAGCGCCCACCGCCAGCCGGATGCGCTGCACACCTACGTCGAGCAAGCGGAGAAGGATGGCGTGCGGGTCTTCATCGGCGCGGCGGGCGGCGCGGCCCACCTGCCGGGCGTGCTCGCGAGTCTCACCGCCTACCCGGTGCTCGGCGTCCCGATGAAGGGCTGGGCCACGGAAGGCCTCGACGCCCTGCTCTCGATTGCACAGATGCCGGGCGGCGTACCGGTCGGCACACTGGCGATCGGCAAGGCGGGCGCCAAGAACGCGGCCATCCTGGCCACGCAGATCCTGGGCCTCGCCCACCCCGCGTGCGACGAGGCCGTCCGCGCGATGCGTACTGCCCAGAGCGAGGGCGCATCCGACCTGCCCGTCATCGAGTAACCCGATTCGCACGCCTCCTCCCGTTCCACGGTCGGGGGATCCCCGCGCCGAAGCCCGACCGCAACGCCAGCCGACTCAGCCGCTGCTCACTGCACGCGCTGCGGCTCCCGGGGCTTTCTGTCCGTGGCCCGGCGGATGCACATCGCAGTAGCTCGTCTGCGTCGGACGCCCCCCGAGTGCATCAGACCTGCACGGGCATGGCAGCTTCGACGCGCTCACACCACGCCCGCGCCCGCTGCTCGAACCTGCGCCTGATGGTCAGGGCCGATGCGGCGAACTCCATCGCACCAGCACGCCGGCCGACGCTCAACACGTGCTCCACGGCGGCACTGTCCGTCCGATTCAATGCGCACGAAGCCATCAGCGTCGATCGCTGCAGTTCCATCGGTGTGAAGTTTTCGTGCCGCAAGTACACGCGCAGGTGACCTGGGAGGAACTGGTTCGTGGCCAGTCGGTCCTCCGCGAGCCACCAGCCGTCGGTCACGTCGCCACGGGCCGACATCTCGTCGTAGAGCGGGGATCCGGGGTAGATGCGCAGGATGCGCAGGTCGAACAGCGAGAAGGGAACGTCTGCGAGATAGCGCTGTGTGCTTGCGACTCTCTCCGGCGTGTCGTGGGGCAAGCCGACGATGAGCAGGGCGGCAACCTGATGCCCCATGGCGTTCGCCCGTACGACGGCCTCCGGCATGGACCGGCCCAGGTTCTGGTACTTACCGACCGCCGCGCAGTTGTCGTCATCGACGGACTCCACTCCCACCGCAACGCCCAGGCATCCGGAGTCCGCCAGCTCCTGCATGAGAGCCGCGTCACACAGCTGGTCGAGTGTGACCATGACGTTGAAGCGGCGCTTCTTCTTGCGCAGCAGGGCCAGCACCCTGGACCCGTACTCCCGGTCTCCGAGAAGATTGTCATCCGTGAACTGCAGGAACGCGTTGGGGTAGAGATCGCGGAGCTGATCGACCTCCCGCTCGAAGACGTCCAACGGCTTCGTGCGAAAGGGACCGTGGTAGCGAGAGCTCACACAGAAGGAACAGCGGAAGTGACAGCCGCGGGTCGCGAAGATCGAGGCGGGCTGCAAGTAGGGCCTGTTCTCGAAGAACGCGTAGTCGATCGGCGCCATGCGTTCCGGTGGCGTCGGTGAACCCTCGTAGCGCTCCTGCAGCCGCCCGGCCAGGAGGTCGTCACACACGGTCGGCCAGATCCGCTCGGCCTCGCCCGTCACGACGGCGT
>JAHEIK010000391.1 GCA_024639415.1 Planctomycetota bacterium | reverse complement strand
CTTGGTGGCGCGCTCTTGCGCCAGAAGTGCCTGGACGCGAGCGGCGCGCGCGGAGCGGTCGGTGAGGGGTGCACCCTCGGTGCGGACCGAAGTCTGCGCCGTCACGGTGCGCCCGGTCTCGTCGGTGACGGCCACAGTGAAGACGTGCGTCCCAACCTCGGTCACCTCGGCAACGGGCGCATCCGGTGCCGCCGTCGCGACTTCGCAGATGCCGTCTCGGTCGAGGTCCCAGTCGTAGCGCACGATCGCTCCGTGCACGCTGTCGCTGCCGCGCGCGCTCAAGCGCACCCGCAGCGGCAGGGAGGTTGCGTCGCCCTCGATCGTTGCGGCGAGCCGCGCCTCGACGCCGCGCGGCGGCAGCGCCGGCTTGGGCGGCAGAGCCGGCTTGGGCGGGGGCGGGGCAAGGCTCGCTGCCGCCGGTGTGTGCGACGTGCGGGCGGTGCTCGCGGCCGCGGGCGCCGACGTCACAGCGACGCCTGACGTGGAAGGCGGCGGGTGGCGCTCGGCAAACTGCCAGATGCCGTACGCCAGTCCGCCGAGCCCGACCGCCGCGACGGCGAGAATCCACGCCGGCGCGTTCGGGCTGCGCAGACGGCGCCCCTTGCGATCGCGCAGCCACCGGATCTTCCATGCCGGCACCCACTCGCCGCGTGTCTCGTCGCGAATGAGATCGTGGCGGGTGACCTTGCCTTCGCGTGCGGCATTCTCGACGCGAGAGCGTGCGTAGGGACCGAACGTGCGGCCCTTGTGCCGGATCAGAAACTCGGGTTCCGGCGCCCGTTTGCCCATCGCCGGGATTGTAGCTTCGCTCCCCCGTACGACGACATGCCACCCCAGGGTGCGTACCAGTCCGCACCGTTCGTCAGCATGGCGCACGCACGCGGGACAGTCGTAGGATTGCGTGCGCACTCCGCGAGCGCTGCATCGCCGCCGAGTAGGCTCCGGACGCTCGCCGCGGAGATGCTGTCTGGGAGCGCTTGATGCGAGTTCTCGTAGCGGTCGTCGGCCTCGTGACCTTCTCTCTTTCGTGTGGCTCCTTCGCCCATGCGAAGCCGGCGCCGCAGCTCACGATGGCGCAGGCGAAGCAGGTGCTCGCCGTCCTCCAGGGGCCGGACGGCCGCGCGATCCAGGGTGACGCGAGCCCCGTGGGCAAGGTCCTCGAGAAGGTTGCGAAGATCGGCCCGGCCAACATGGATGTGGTCAAGAAGCTTGCGGACATGAAGAGCAAGCTCGAGAACACGTCCGAGTACAAGAACGACCCGCACCTCGTCAAGATCGAGGTGACGGTCATGCGGCGCATCTTCAAGGCCGCGCTCTATGCGCGGAAGGTGGCGTTCAAGTATATGGGCGCCAAGGGCTGGAAGCGCTTCTTCGCCTTCGGCGATGTCGGCTCGTGGGCGAAGTACCTCCTCCCGGGCGGCGCACCCAAGTACTCGACCGACATGGACTTCACCATCTTCTCGGTCAACGGCAGCCCGGAGTTCGAGAACAAGTTTGCGGCGGTCTTCTGCAGCGAACTCGAGGTCAGCTCGAGGCGGATCAGACCCGAGAGCTGCGGCGTCGTCGTGACGCGTCCCGGCAACGAGGCGGGCGCCGGCGTGTTCGTCACCGAAGCGGGCGTCAAGTGGGTCAAGGAGACGGCCATGTCGTACCGCCGGCTTCTGCCCGACGGGACAGAAGGCCGCAAGATGACGTTCGACGACGTGCGCGTCTTCGAATTCAGCACGCAGATCGCACACGATCCGGAGATGAAGCTCTTTCGCGACAAGAATGGACACATCAGGGAACTGGACCCCGACGAGCACAAGAGGTTCGTCGACGTGATCCTCAGGAAGTACCCAAACCTGGACCCGCCCAAGATGCGGGCATGGAAGTCGGCGGCCTTCGCGGGCGACATGCTCGTGCACAACTTCGACGAGGCCCTCCGCGCGACGGAGCTCGCGTGGGACCAGCGCGCGGGCCGGTGCACGAAGTACGGCATGCGCTGCACGGAGATGCTCCGTCGCGGCTTCGCCGAGGCCAAGGAGGGCCGCAAGGCCTGGTATCGCCTGCTGAGCGACGCCGACCGCGATCTCATGAGCAAGATCTACGCGCTCGAAGAGGCGCGCTCGGACCAGAAACGTTTCAACGCCCTCTACGAGGAGTACTTCAAGGGGCCGCCCACGACGGCGCGCATGCAGGCGTTCACCAAGCGCGTCCACAACATGATCAAGCAGCAGCAGCGGCTCGCGCACACCTACGCCATGAAGCAGGTCGTGGGCATCGAGGGCGTTCAGGGGAAGGCGGCCCGTCAGGCGCTACTTCAGGCGCTGCTCGACGACTACCGCAAGGTCCAAAACCAGCTCCTGCTGCACGAGGCACCGAAGGCGGACATCGACCACAACCTGCGGCTGATCCAGGAGGTCGAGACCCTCCGGTTCCTCAACAACGACGACGCCCTGGGCGTGCTGGACGAGATTCGCAAGCTCTACAAGCAGACCACCCCGGGCAAGCGTCGCGGTCTCCTCTCCTTCCTGCGCAAGACTCCCAAGGGCGCGAAGCTCGCCGACATCATGAAGCCCTATCTCGCCGACGACGTCCGTCAGCCGTTCGACGAGGACCTGCTGAAGATGAAGAAGGCGCAGTGGCTCAACGAGGGCAAGGTCGCCGAGTACGTGAAGTCGCTGCTCGTCAACCCCGCCCTCGAGCGCCTGGAGCAGGGCCGCGACCGGGCCGACCTGGCGATGGACGCCGTGGCCTTCACGCTCGTGTGCGCGCAGGCGTGGATCAAGGCCGACATTCGCGAAGGCACACGCTTCGACCAGGCCATGAGCGCCGGGGCCAAGGAGGCTGCGTGGCAGTGCGCACAGCAGATCGCGCGTATCGCGCAGATCAAGGTCTGGCCCTGTGTCGCCGTGGGCATGGGCGCGTACGCGGCCGCCCAGCAGGGCGACCTCAACGAGCTGCTCAACATGATCGCCATGTTCTTCTGCCCGCACGCGGCGATCCCGATGTCGGTGAAGCGCGTAGGCGGCATGGCCAAGGACATTGCCGTCACCATCGCGTTCGAGGGCCTGCTCGACACGATGTACCAGTGCTCCAACTTCACGCCGGACTTCGACGCGGCCACGAAGCGCTGGGGCACGGCCCACGACGCCCTGGGCAAGGTGAAGTTCAACTTCGTGTCCGTCGGCGTGGGTAGCAAGACGGCCGCAGCCCCGTATCTGGGCAAGGCGGGCGTTCGCAAGCTCATCGACGACATCCTGTACCTGGGCGAGGCCGCGGTCTGGAAGCCGCTGGACGAGCGCAACGAGCTCGCCAAGGGCTGGGCGAAGCTCTGGAATCGCGGCACCGCGCCGGCGATCCGCTCCATGCTCCAGACTGCGCAGCACACGCTGTTCAAGCGCGACCCGGTCATGGCCTCCCTGCTGGCCCAGATGGCGGAGAACGACGGCATCTTGCGCTCGTACGAGCGCGACCCGACGTGGTTTTCCTGGATCTCGATCCACCCGTCCCGTGGCTTCGACGTCCGCTTCAACGCGGACCGCACCGATGTCCTGGACAACGGCTGGGACAACATCGACCCGGACGGCGCCGAGGGCCGGGCGCTCGAGCACTGGCTCGCGCAGCGGAGGCAGATCAAGAGCGCCGTCCTCGACCGCCTCGTCGCGCTGATCGTCAAGTCCTTCGAGT
Source organism: Planctomycetota bacterium (assembly GCA_024639415.1). Lineage (GTDB taxonomy): Bacteria > Planctomycetota > PLA2 > PLA2 > JAEUHO01 > JAHEIK01. Next base: position 485 of record JAHEIK010000391.1, on the reverse strand, counting down.
CTCGCCGGAAGGCGCAGTTCATCATCCTCTGCGAGTCGCAGAACATCGACTCGGCGCTGCGCGAGCGTCTCGAGAAGCTCGCGCCGAAGCTGCATCTGGACACGGACAAGCTCGTCGATGCCGCGATCGAGGCCTGGCAGGGCGCGGCCGGCGGCGAGGCCGAGGACCGCAAGGACAAGGCCGTCCTCGTCGTGGATCAGTGGGTCAACGCCTACGAGCAGATCTGCGGCATCAAGAGCCGGGTGGTCCGCAAGGCGCTTGCCCTGGGCGTGAAGCCGGACGTCGTCATGGGCAAGGGCGGTCCGCTGAGCGGCTCGCCGCCGTTCATCTACAAGCCCGACGAGGACGTCGCCACCGCACGGGTCGTGGAGAAGGAGGTCGACAGGATCGAGCCCGCCATGTTCTCCCTGTGGACCGAGATCAGCGGGGCGCGTGACCTGCGCTCACCCACCGATCAGGCCTACACGGATCTCCGGGCCGCCCGC
>JAHEIK010000390.1 GCA_024639415.1 Planctomycetota bacterium | reverse complement strand
CCACGACAGCACGATCCGGCTGTGGGACACCGAGACAGGCGCCAACACGCTCGTGCTGCGCGGACACGACGACTACGTGCACGCGCTGGCCTTCGAGCCCTCCGGCCGCACGCTGATCTCGGGCTCGGGCGACGGCACCGTGAGGACCTGGTCCGTACGGCCCTTCGCGGAGCGCTGCGCGGCACGCACGGACCTGCTGGCTGACTGGGCCCGGCTGCGACCGATCGTGCGCGACTACCTGGCGCAGGCGGGCGGCGCCGCGGCTGCCTTGGCTCGGCTCGAGGCTGAGGTCGCCGCGTCGGATCGTCCGGCTGCCCGGGATCTTCTGCTGAACCTCGCACCGGGGCCGGATCCGAAGTAAGACGCTGAGCGTGCAAGACGCTCATCCCGATCGCGAGGACATGGCCGCGTTGGTCACGCGGGTCACGCGTGCGGATCCCGGCTCGACGGAGGCGCTATCGGCCGTGCTCTACAACGAGCTCCGGCGACTCGCCCGCGCCTACATGCAGCGCGAGCGGCGCGAGCACACCCTGCAGCCGACGGCGCTGGCGAACGAGGCCTATCTGAAGCTCCTCGACGCCGACGGCATCGACTGGCAGGGGCGCGCGCACTTCCTGGCCATCGCGGCGCGCACGATGCGGGCGATCCTGGTCGATCACGCACGCAGGCGGGATGCCAAGAAGCGTGGCGGTGATTTGGAGCGCCTGCCGTTGACAGAGGCCGTGAACGCCCTGGGGACGCCGGTGCTGGACGTGCTGGATCTCGAGGCCGCGCTGGAGGAACTGGGCGAACTCGATCCGCGCAAGGTGCGCGTCGTGGAGATGCGATTCTTCTCGGGCATGACGTCCAAGGAGATCGCCGAGGTCCTCGGGGTCTCGGCACCCACGGTGCAGGACGATTGGTATGCCGCGCGTGCGTGGCTGCGCACCCGCCTCGGTGGACCCTCGACGTCGGCGTGATCAGCTCGGCTAGGAGGGCGAGGACGTCGCGAGCGAGGCGACGATGAACTCTCCGATCGTCTCCAACTCGGGTGCGGAGACCTCGTGCTGGATCGGGTACTCGTACCACGCGACCGTGTGGTCGAGGCCCACGAGGAACTCGCGCGCCCGCAGACCCGACCCCAGCGGCACCATGGGGTCGTACGTGCCGTGGCACTGCAGCACGGGGATGCCGCGATTCGCATCCGTGCGGGTCGCTGTGATGCGATCGGGGTCCACGACGTACGTCGAGAAGGCCATGAGCGCGGCGAGCGGCTCGGCGTAGGTCAGCGCCAGTTCGATGGCGACAGCGCCGCCTTGGGAGAAGCCGGCCAACACGATGCGGTTCGCAGGGGTGCCGGCCGCCACCTCGGCGTCCACGATCCACCGGACCTGCTCGACGGATCGCAGGAGCCCCGCGGCATCGTTGCGGTCCCGCGCGTCGAGGTCCATGTGGCGGATGTCGTACCAAGCCGGCATGACCATGCCGCCGTTGATCGTGACGGGGATCGCCTCAGCCGTCGGGAAGACGAAGCGCACGCCGTGCCCGTCGGGCAGATCCAGGTAGGGGACGGCCGGCACGAAGTCGTTGCCGTCGGCTCCCAGGCCGTGCAGCCAGATCACGGTGGCCGTGTGCGGACCCGGCGCGTCGATGACGGTCGTTTCGAGAACAGAGTCGGACATGAGCGCTCCTTGGTCGCGCACCGTACCGGGGAGTGCCGGGACGTGCGTTTCCGGATCTGCAGGCGGACCCTGGAAGGGGCGAGCGTTGCGCAGGGGCGGTGTTCTACACTGCGGAGGGAGGCTGAGAGGCGTGAGCGCCGACGATCGTCAGCAGCAGGCCGAGCAAGCGATTGCCGAGTTCCGGCAGCGCGGCATGTCCCGAGGCGGCATGCTGGAGGCTCTGGCTGAGCGCGGCTTCACCGAGTACGAAGCCGACTGTGTCCTGGATGGCCACGGCCTGCCACCCCGCGAGAGCGCGGGCGGCGATCCCGCGGGGCCCTTGAGCGAGAGCGCGGGCGTCGATCCCGCGGGGCCCCGGAGCGAGAGCGTGGGCTCCGATCCCCCGGGGCCCTGGAGCGCGAGCCCGACGCTGGACCCCGGGCCGACCGGAATCGGCGGCTGGCTCCTGCTGCCTGCGCTCAGTCTGCTGGTGGGTCTGGATCCCCTGATCGATGAACTCAGGGCGCTGCTGGAGTTGCTCGGGTCCGAGCAGCTCCCTGAGGTGGCGGCGCAGTATCCCGGCTTCGAGTTCGGGCTCAAGCTGGCTCTCGCGGCGCTCGTGGCGCTGCTCGTGCTTCATGGCGTCGCGGCCCTGCTCTTCTTCACGAAGAATCATCGCGCGCCGATGGCGATGATGGTGCTGATCGCGGCGCGGGCGATCCTCCCGCTGGGGATTGCACTCTGCCTGTCGTCGATTCTCGGCGAGCCGCTCGACACCAAGGAACTGGCCATGCCGCTGTTCTCCGCCGGGATCTGGATTCCCTACTTCCGGTTCTCCGTGCGCGTGCAGAACACCTTCGTCCGCCGCTGGTCCTTCGCAACCCCGCTGAGGTGGTAGGGGACCTGCCGGGACACCGTCGATCCGTCCTGGGCGGGGAGGCAAGCCGTCTCGGAGGCCCTTGGTCTCGCTCGAGGCCTGGCACGCTTGACCTCGAGCGGCCCCGCCCGCTATCTCCTCCGTGCAGGTGGGGCGAGCAATCCCCGTGGAGGAGATCCGATGGCTAGCAAGGTCTACACAGGGAAGGACGTCGACGTCGCGTTCGATCTCGACACGTGCATCCACGCTGGGGAGTGCGTCCGCGGACTACCGCGCGTGTTCGACACGGACCGCAAGCCGTGGATCCTCCCGGACGAAGCCGGCGCGGACGAGCTGCGGGACGTCGTCGCGCGCTGCCCCAGCGGAGCCCTCGAGGTCGTCGAGAAGGCCGGCGGCGCCGAGGCGTCCGCACCCTCGGCGGTCCAGGTCCAGGCGGGGAGCCCGCAGGGCCCGCACATCGTCAAGGGCGGCTGCACGGTGCTCGCTGCGGATGGCACCGTGCTCAAGGAGGGGGCGGTGGTCGCGCTGTGCGCGTGCGGCAAGACGGGCAACGCTCCGCTGTGTGACGGAAGCCACGGACGGTAGGCTGCCGCGCGACGGACTACCGGGCGCACCCCGGACCGGTTCCGTATCGTGCGGGCTGGTCAGAACAAGGCACACCTCCGGAGCGAGACGATGAACTGGACCGAGTTGCTGAAGAGCGAGATGGAGGAGGCCTACCGCGCGACCGAGGGCCTGATGGATCTCGTCGACGAGGACAAGCTGGACTGGGCGCCCGAGGGCGGCGCGGAGTGGATGCCCACGCGCAACCTGCTGCGGCACCTCACGGATGCGTGCGGTTGGTGCAGCACCAACTTCGTCGAAGACCGCTGGCTGGCCATCATGCAGGGCGATGGCAGCGATGCGCCGCCGTCCACCGTCGAGAGCGTGGCGGAGGCCAAGGCAGAGCTTGCCAAGGACAAGGCGCGCGCCTTCGCGGCCGTCGAACAGGCGGGCGAGGACGCGCTCGCGTCGAAGCTCATGCCTGCTCCCTGGGACCCGACCGAGCGCCCGCTGGGGCAGCACGTGCTGCAGATGGTCGGGCACCTGAACACGCACAAGGCGCAGCTCTTCTACTACTTGAAGCTGCAGGGCAAGCCGGTCAACACCTTCACGATGTGGGGTCTACCGGAGCCGCAGGCGGAGTAGCGCTGCGCTCCGGTTCCCGAGCGCGTGTGAGGACCCACCCCGTGGGCCGATGGGGCAGCGTCGGCGAGCCACCGGCTCGTCGACGCTGCCCGGGCAACATCAGGAGGGGAGCACGGGAGCGGGCGTAGCCTCCGGCGCCCCATGCGTAGGGGCCGGCGGCCTCGGTCGTGCCCGCTCCGCGTGCGAGGGAGCTAGTGGTCGGCTACGGCCGGGTCCACGTGGCAGGTCCGGCAGTCCATCTTGCCGCGGGTGAAGTGACCGGTCGAGGCGTCGTCACCCATCGAGTGGCAGGCCCTGCAGCCGGCCGCATCGGCAGGCAACGCGTGGGTCGACACGAAGGTGTCGGTGTGGGCTGCGTTCAGGAACTCCACGGCCTTGGCCGCGACATCCCCGCACAGCCGACCACAGCGCTCTGCGCGCTCTGCACACTTGCTGGCGTAGCCGTTCTTGGTGCACCA
>JAHEIK010000389.1 GCA_024639415.1 Planctomycetota bacterium | reverse complement strand
CGTCGAGGATGCGCGTCGCGTAGGTGTTCGCAGCCTCGGGGGAGGCCACCCAACCTTCGCGCAGCATGTCGGCATACATGCGGATGCCGGTCAGCGGCGTCTTCAGCTCGTGCGTGATCGCGGCGATGAAGTCCTCCTTGCGGCGCGCCAGGAGCACCTCGCGCCGCACGCTGCGCACGAGCACGAAGAAGCCCACCGCAACCACGACGATCAGGCCCATCACGAGGAAGAAGAAGCGGTTGCGCGCACTGCGCCACGTCGCTTCGGCGACCTCGAGGTCGGCCCGGGCCGCGAGGACGAGCGACGGATCCGTAACCGAGGAGCGCCCGCCGGGCAAGGTGGTCGTCCCGGCGACGTCCGCGCCCAGCTCCTTGACGAGAGAGCCCGTGAAGATGCCCGCGCCGTCGCCTGCCTCGAGTCCATCGCCGCGCACGATCTGAGCGGAGCCGATCGTTTCCCAGGCCGCGGGGAAGAGTGACGACGAGTCGAGTGCGTAGCCCTGGATGATCCAGCGATCGCGCTTGGTCTCGCGCCACTGCGTCTGCTCGGCCGGCACCCACACCATGCGCCACGCGATCAACGCCGGCCCAGCGATGCTCTTGCCACGAGCCATGTAGCGGAACGGCGTGTAGCGCACGCGCACGGGTGCCTCGCGTGCGCGGCTGCGGAAGTTCCGCAGGTACTGCAGGTCCTCCTTCTTGGCACTGCGCTGCTCGAGCTCGAGCTCCTCGCGCAGCTTCCCGCGCTCTTCGTTGGCGGCGACGATGTACTGGCTGTAGGGCTCGATGCGCCCGCGCCCGGAGCGCAGGTCGACGGCGTTGGGTGCACGCTTGAGCTGCTCGAGCAGCGCCACGCCGTACGCCTGGCCGAGACTCGTGCGGAGGGCGGAGCGGTCCGTGGGGAAGACCTGCGGACGGCTGTAGGCCTTGTTGCCGGAGTACAACTCCCACTGGAAGTGACCCTGGATGCGCGGGTCGGCCGGAGCGCGGTTCAGCGCGCTCTCCTGGAAGCCCAGCGTCGCGACGACCTGCTCGCGGGGTAGGTAGGCGTCCTGGTACTCGTAGTAGTGACGCTTCTCTTCGCGCAGCCTCACGCGCTCGAGTTCCTGGGCGGCATCCCGGAGCCGCTTGGCCACGAGGTCCTGTGCCCCCCGGTGCATCTCGCGCACACGGAAGCCGTGCTCGCGCACGACGCTGTTCCAGCCCAGGATGCAGAAGCCCGCCGCGGGGCCGAGCAAGAGCACCGCGAAGAGGATCAGCGGACGGCCGAGGGCGCCGCGGCGGCGGGCGGGCGAGTGGCTCAGCCGCCCCACCGGTAGCCCTTGCCCCGCACCGTGATCACGATCTGCGGGTCGGCCGGGTTGCGCTCGATCTTCTTGCGCAGCGCGGCAAGCGTGTTGTCGACGGTGCGTGTCTCGACGTTGGCCGTCGGGTACTTCCACACCTCGAGCAGGAACTCCTCGCGCGTCACGACGTTGCCCTTGTGAGCGCGCAGGTAGCTGAGGATCTCGCCCTCGCGCGGCGTCAGCGGGATCTCCTCTTCACCGCGCAGCAGGTGCAGTCGCCCGAGATCGAAGACGGCGTCGTCGATCTCGAAGCTGTCTCCGTCGCCCCGGTCCATGCGAGCCCGGCGGACCTGTGCACCGACGCGCGCTACGAGCTCACGGATGGCAAAGGGCTTCGTCACGTAGTCGTCGGCGCCCAGCTTCAAGCCGTGCACCTTGTCGTCCTCGGCGCCCTTCGCCGTGAGCATGATCGTCGGCAGCCGGGAGCCTTCGCTGCGCAAGGCCTCCATGACCTCGAAGCCGCTCATCTCCGGCAGCATGATGTCGAGCAGCATCACGTCGTACGCACCGCGCCGCGCCTTGTGCAAGCCGGCGGCGCCGTCCTCTGCCACGTCGCACTCATAGCCCTGGAAGCGCAGAGCCTCGGCGATGCCCGTGGCCAGGGTGGCTTCGTCTTCGACGATCAGGACGCGGGGCTTCTCGAGCATGATGCCAACCTCCATCACGAGCGTACCTCCAGCTGGGCTCTGTTTGAAAACAGCTCGTCGCGAGCCCGTGGAGGCCGAAGCGAGCCGGAAGCACGACGAGGAATCGCGCCGGAGGCGTGCTCCTGCACGTTGAGGACGCGATTGCGAGTTGGGCTCCGGAGGAGCGAGAGCAGCCGCGGGCGCAGTAGAGGAGTTTCCAAGCAGAGCCTAGGAAGGATCGACGACGCGGATCACGCGGCCCTGCACGCGCAGGAGCAGCGGACCGGCCTGGGCCAGGCGCGTGTTCTCCGCCTGCGACGTGCTGCGCAGCAGCTCGAAGAACCGCGGCGACCAGCGCGTGACGATCTCGTCGGGCTTGCCCGCATCCGGCACGTCGACGTCGACCCAACCGGTCTTGGCGCCGCGGTAGTAGAAGGTGCGGTTGGCGACGAGGCGCACACCGCCCAGCTCCACCCGGCGCACGTCCCGGTCGCCCTCGGTGGCGAGGAAGTAACCGCTGGTGGGCTTGGGCGCGCGGGAGGCACCGCGCCGCAAGACCTGGTTGGCAGACTGCGCCCAGCCGGAACCGCCGACCGTCCGCGGGGCGAGGCCGTCGATGTTCTTCAGCGCACGGCGCGTGTTGAGCGCAAGCGCGGAGTGGCTCACGCCGCTCTCGTCGGCGAGGAACGACGTGTACTCGGTGAGGATGCCGAACGTGGTCGACAGGCGCACGATCTCGTCGACCAGCTCCGGGTCGCGGCGCTTGTGCAGGCGGATCGCGTCGAGTAGCTGCGCGATGCGGCGCGTCGCCCACACGCGGGCCGGGAAGTCACTGCGTAGTCCGTCGCCGCGCTTGGCCGCGCTCAGCGTGTAGTGGTACTCACGCTCCAGCGCACCGTCGCGGCCGGAGAGCACGAGCTCGACCGGCCCGCCCGCGCGGTAGCGCCCGGCAAGCACCAGCTCGCTGCCGCGGAAGAGGTCGGGCAACTCGCTCGGCAGCAGGTCGGCCACCTGCATGCCGCGCGCCGCGAGCTTGACGTCGGTCAGTACGGGGTAGCGGATCTTGCCGTAGAGGCTCGAGACCTTCACCTCGACGTTCTCGCGCGGACGGACGAACGCGGGCGCCCCCTTGTTCTCCAACGCGAGCCTGTCAAGCATCACGGTGTTGACGTCGACGCCGACACCGAGCACGAAGACGCGCGTGGCGCGCTCCGTATTGGCCTTGGCGACGGAGGCCAGGATCTTGTTGGGATCGGTCTCCCCCATCGTCGGGCGTCCGTCGGTCAGGAACACGATGACCGAGGGCATGTCTGCGGGCCTGGGCACCGACAGCGCAGCGCGCATGGCGCCTTCGATGTTGGTGCCGCCCTCCGTGGCCAGCCCGTCGACGAAGGCCAGGGCCTCCTTGCGAGCGCTCGTGTCGGCCGCGCGCGGCCGCTCCCAGAGCGGGACCACCGCGGAGTGGTACGCGACGACGTTGAAGCGGTCGCCGGCATTGAGGGCGCCTACGACCTGCTTGAGCGCGGCTCGCACCTGCTCGATCTTCTCGCCGGCCATGGAGCCCGAGATGTCCACGACGAAGGTGATGTGCTTCGGACGCGCCTTGCCGCCGGCGTTGGCGCGCCTGGCGCTGGGCGAGGCGAGGAAGAGGAAGTAGCCCTGGGCCTCGTCCTTGGGCCAGTAGGTCAGCAGCGTGGCACCGACGCGGCGGCTCGTGGTGCTCCAGTACAGCAGCAGGTCGCCGGTGTCGGCACGCCCGGCCCCCTCGTGCGAGATCACCACGTGGCCCGGCGCCTTGCGGACGACGGCGACGTCGTGCGTCGGGCTGTAGATCGGCCCGAGCGCAGCCTTCGTCTGGAGGTCCACGCGCACCGCGATGGAGCGCACGGGCTTCGCGGACAGGCGCGTGGCGCCCAGGGGGTAGGCGAACTCGGTCAGTCCACCATCCGAGGCGAGCGTCTGGTCGTACTTCAACACCAGCTTGCGCGTCTGCCCGGGCGGGATCGGGAACACGCGCACGCGGTAGAGGTTCTGGCCGAGATACTGCAACAGTGCAGGATCGCGTCGCCGGCGGACGATCTCCTCGAAAGCGCGGCGTGCATCCTCCGCGCGCAGGAGCCGCCCCTCGAGGCCCTTGTCGCCCTCGAAGAGGGTGATGGAGGACACCATGGCGTTCGGCGGCAGCGGGAACA
>JAHEIK010000388.1 GCA_024639415.1 Planctomycetota bacterium | reverse complement strand
GAGTTGCTGGACGAAGAGCACGACGAGAATCTGCACCTGCGGCAGACGATGACGTACTGGGAGCTGGCGGCTTCGTTCGTCAACCGCGGCATCCTGCATCCGGACGTCTACCTCGACGTGTGCGACGAAGGGCTGATGCTGTATGCGGCGTTCGAAGAGCACCTGCCGCGCATTCGCAGGGAGCGTCCGCGCTTCGCCGCCCAGACCGAAGCGGTCCTGCGCGACCACCCCATGATCCGCGGGCGCGTGCTCGAGCTTCGCGGCGAGGTCTTCAAGCGCCGCAAGGAAGAGGGCGAGTCCTCGGACGCGTAGGCGGAAGAGGCGACGCAGCGCTCTGGCCGTAGACGACGCGGGGGGCGTTCTGTCTGTGCGTGCGGGGGGGAAGAGGAACCGCAAAGGCGCAAAGGACGCAAAGGAAGCGCAGAGGCGGAGAAGAGGGAAGAAGACGAACCACAGAGAGCACAGAGGACACAGAGAAGAGAAGAGAAGAGAAGACGAGAAGAGAAGACGAGAAGAGAAGACGGGAAGAGAAGACGGGAAGAGAAGACGGGAAGAGAAGACCGGAACCACAGAGGACACGGAGCGCGCCCCGCCTGCGGACGCAAGACGTGATGCGCGCGCAATCCGAAGCAGCCGCTTCTTCTTCTTCTTCTCGAGCGCGGCACGGACCGCCCCTCGGCCATCCTCGCGTCCGCCGCTCCGGCCCACCCCAGGAGCCCGTGCGGGGCGTGCGTGGGCTAGGAGACACGAGGCGTGGCGTGGTCTGCCACGCGAGTCTCGTGGCGACACCGCCCACGCGCGCATCCGCGCGGGCGACCGCGCCGGCCGGAGGACGGCCACGGGGGCCTGAAGACATCGGGAGGACACCCTTAGGGCTGCTTCCTTCCGGACCTGACCCGGTTCGAGGCCATCGACCCTTCAGGTCGTGACCGTCCTCTGGCCGGCGCGGCGGGCATCCTACGCCCCGCAGGCGGCCCCCCGCAGGGAAGGCCCGGGCATCCTGCCCAGTTCCCGCGTCGAGCCGAGATGGCGTCCGGGCCGTGGGGGAGGCCGGCCACACCTGGTGTCACCCCGGACTCCACAGAGGGCGAACCCGTGACACCAAATGACCCAATCGCGCTGAGATCGGCTCCCAGGGGGCGGCTCTAGAGCGTTTTCCACGCCAGGTCCACACCAAATGGGGCCATCGCGCCCCAACTTCGCCCGTCGTTAGGTGCTGTAAGTTACTTATTCAAGACTACTTACAACCGCAATGGGAGCTCGATTTCACCGCTTGTCACTCCGTGTCAAAAAGTGTACAGTTCGGACACTAGTTGGCAGGCAGGCGGTTTCCCCGAGATGCTCCTCTTCACCGGACACAAAGATCACCGGCTCGACCCGAAGGATCGGGTCGTGATCCCCTCGGCCTTTGCGGCCGTGATCCAAGCCGAGAGCCAGGGCTGCCTCTTCCTCGTCCCCAGCAGCGAGTTTCCCTGCTTGGAGGCCTATCCCTCGAGCGTCTTCGAGGAAATGGCCGCGGGACAGACGCCGAACCGCTTCGAAGGCGCCCAGCAGGACCGCCGGCTGTTCTTCCAGAGCGCCGAGCGGACCGAACTCAAGGGCCCGGGCCGCATCACCCTCCCCAAGAAGTTCCTCGAGTACTTCCCGGAGGGCGTGGTGCGGATCGCGGGCATGAACACCTACCTCGAGCTCTGGCACCCGGCGTGGTGGGACCAGATGGTCGGCGCGGCCATCCAGCCCCCTCCGCTGCCGCCGCCTGGGCCCGAGGCGAGCTGAGCCGGGGATGCCCCCGGGATCCGACGATCTTTCTCACGTCCACGAACCGGTCATGGTCCAGGAGGTCCTGGACTACCTGGGCCTGAGCGACCCGGCCACGGGCGAGGTCCTCATCGTCGATGGAACGGTGGGGGCGGGCGGCCACGCCGCGGCGCTGCTGAAGGCCCGTGACGGCGTGTCCCTGCTCGGCCTCGATCGCGACCCCGCGATCCTCGAGCACGCGGAGCGGCGCCTGGCGCCGTTCGGCGCGCGCGTGCGGCTGGCCCACGCTTCGTACGAGGACCTGCCCGCGGTGCTCGCCGCCGAGGGGCTGCCGGCCCCTGGCGGGGTGCTGCTCGACGTCGGGGTCTCCTCGCTGCAGCTCGACGATCCCACGCGGGGCTTCTCGTTCCGTGCGGACGACGAGGTCCCGGACATGCGCTTCGACGCGACCAGCGACGAGCCCACCGCCCAGGACCTGCTGAATCACGTGAAGGAGCGCGAGCTTGCTCGCATCCTGCAGGAGTACGGCGAGGAACCGCGGGCGCGTTCGGTCGCGCGCGCGATCGTGCAGCAGCGGCCCATCCTGACCGTCGGTCAGCTGTCGGAGATCGTCCGGCGTCACGCCCAGCGCATACGGCGCATCGATCCCGCGACGCGCACCTTCCAGGCCTTGCGTATCGCGGTGAACGACGAGCTGGGTCACTTCGAGCGCGGGCTCGGCGTGGCTATCGACTGTCTGCGACCTCACGGTCGTCTCGTCGTCCTCTGTTTCCAGAGCGCCGAGGAGCGTCTCGTGAAGTCCGCCTTCCGTGCCGCGAAGCTCGCGGGCAAGGGCCAGATCCTGACCAAGAAGCCGGTTCGTGCGACTGCTGAGGAAGTGCGTCGGAATCCACGGGCACGCCCCACTCGGTTGCGCGCCTTCGAGGTAGGGGACGGCGCGGGAGCGCCTTCAGAACGGGAAGGGTCTTGATGCGATTCGCGGTGACGGGTGCCGTCTTGCTGGCCGTCGTGGCAACGGCGCTGGTCGCGGTCTGCCAACACAGCGAGACGCGTCGTCTGCAGCATCGCGTGTGGCAACTGGAGCGCCGTCGCGTCCGCCTCGAGAAGCAGGCCCAGCGCCTCGCGGGCACCGTCGAAGCACTCCGCACGCCGCGCCGCCTCTTGGTGGAGCACGATCTGAAGCTCCTGGGCGGCACGCCGGCTGCGCCGAGCAGGCCCGGCCCGCGCAAGCCGCGCGAAGCGGCGGCAACCCCTCCGGCAGACGGCTTCGGCGTGAAGGTGCCGGCCGGCTTCGTGACGGGCGGGAACTTCGAGGGGGAGGGACGATGAGCCGCCCCGCCGCCGCCCCTGCAGCCCAGCTGCGCCGCACCCTGCTGGCCGTGCGGCGGTTCCGCATGAACTTCCTGTTCGGCAGCCTCCTGCTGCTGTTCGGCCTGCTGCTGGGCCGTCTCGGCCAGCTGCAGCTCGTGGACGCGGCCCAGTTCCAGAAAGAGGCCGACGCCAAGCACAGGAGCGCCTGGCTGTTCGAGCCCAGGCGTGGTCGCCTGCTCGACCGTCACGGGACCCCTCTAGCCGTTCCGAAGCCGGCTCGGCGCGTGGGGATCGATCCCACGCAGGTGCGCGATCCGCGGACGTTCGCCCTCGTGCTCTCGGACATCCTCGGCGGCGAGCCGCGCGCGTGGGAGATCCAGCAGTGCCTGAGGGCTGCCCATGTCTGGGCGAGCGAGAACGAGAAGCCCCTGCCGCAGTACCGCGTCTTGATCTCCTACACGGATGATCCCGCCCTCGTCGATCGCATCGACGAAGTGGCCCGCATCCCGCTGCGCAGCAAGATGCGGCTCGGCGTCTACGGCGTGGTCGTCGGGCCGGCGGAGGGCCGGAGCTACCCGAACGAGACGTACGCAGCGCACGTCCTCGGGCAGATGCCGCGGGAGGACGGTGCGCCGGGCACCGGAGCGGAGCAGGCCTTCAACGACGTGCTCAGCGGCTCGGCGCAGAGCGTGCCGCTCTACAGGGACGGTCGTCGACGGGCCTACGCCAAGGGCGGACTTGCGGGTCGTGCCGCCGCGACCGGTCGCGACGTGCGCCTGACGCTGGACATCACGATCCAGCACGCGCTCGAGTCCGCACTCTCCGACTTGCAGGAGGAGTGGTCGCCGCTCAGCTCATGCGGGATCGTGATCGATCCGCATACGGGCGACGTGCTGGCACTGGCCAATCGTCCGGACTTCGACCCGAACCGCGCCCCGGCCAACACGAATCTCGCTGTGCAGGGCCTCTTCGAGCCGGGCAGCTTCTTCAAGCCGTTCACGGTGGGCTGGGCGCTCGGCCACGGAGTCGTGCAGCCCGACGAAGAGCTGGAGATGCCTCCGTCCGTCCTGCTGCGACACGAGAAGAAGGCCATCCGT
>JAHEIK010000387.1 GCA_024639415.1 Planctomycetota bacterium | reverse complement strand
AGCTGGAGGCCGTGTGGAAGGCCGTCACGGTGCTCGACATCGTGGATACCGAGACCCGCCGTCCGCTGGAGCACGTCGAGGCGGCCTTCGTGGAAGCGCCCTCCTACGTACTCGGCCTGCGCCATCGCGGCCCGGAGCCGGGGCAGGTCTTCCGCGGCAGCTCGCCCCTGGCGGTGCCGGGCGTGACAGCGATCCACGGGGTCGCCGCACGCGCCGCCCAGGTCGTCGTGCGGGCGAAGGGCTACGGCTTCAAGCGCGTGACCCTCGACCTCGAACGCGGCGGCCGCCGGGAGGTGCGCCTCGAGCGCGGTGGCACGTTGCGGCTCACGGTCAACGGCATGCGGTCGCCCGAGCGCTACTCGCTGCGGCTCTCGATGCCCCGCGACGATGACAGGGCGGAGGACGACTCGTCCGCGCTCTACAGCGGCGACCTGTGGCCCGGCCCCAGGACGCGGGTGATCCCGAGCCTGCCGGCGGGACCGTGGGTGGTCGAGGTCGTGCGCAACGGACGCCGGGCTGCGCACGCGAGCGTCCGGATCGAGGCGGGCACGACCCGGGACCTGACGCTCGTGCTCCCCCCGCGGCGCAAGCCGAAGCGTATGCCCAAGATCGCGCTGACGCTCGACATCGAGGTGGGGGCCGGCTGGCCGCTCGAAGACCTGCAGGTGATGGTCGGTCGCAGGGGCGCCCCTCCGCAGAGGCGCCGGCTGGCCGACTGCACGCCGACGGGCGGCCGAACGTGGCGCTGGACGCTGCAGGTGCCGGACGAGCAACTCTTCGCCTGTGTCGATCCGACCGGCGTTGTCCAGCGCGTGCACGACCCGCGCGAGCCCGGCGCGAGCACGCGGCTGCACGTTCCCTCCCCGGCGATCGTGACGCTCGCCTGCGTGTGGAAGGACGGCACGCCGGCGGCGCCGGGCCTTGTGCGCTGGTCCGGCCTGGGCCGCCTCCCGGGCGCACCGTGGTCGGCCGGAGGGCGCGCGACGCGGCTCGCCGACGGGCGCTTCCGCTTCTCGGCCGTACCGATGCTGCTGCGGGTGCGCGCCCTGCGGCTGACCGGCGGCTTCAGCGCGTCCACCCTCGAGCTGGTTGCGCAGCCGGGCGCGCAGGAGGCTCGGCTCGAGCTGGAGCGGCTGTGCGCCGTGCGCTTCGAGCTCTTCGACGGCGAGACACGGGTCCCGTGGCATGTCGGCTTGGACGAGCGCAACAAGGCCGAGCCGCTCTTCGATGCGCCCGACGCGCACTTCGACTTCGACGGCCGTACGGGCACGCTGCTGCTCGACCCCCCGGGGCGCTGGCGGTTCACGCTTCGGCCGGGCCCCGACTTCCGCCTGCCGGCGCCGATCGAGCTGGTTCTCGAGCGCGGCGACAACGGCGAACACCGCGTGCCGGTGCGGCGCAAGTAGTCCTGCGCAGCGCAGACGACCAACGACCGGCAGACCAGCGCAGGGTGTCGGGATGTGGCCGTCGCTCGATTTCGGCGTCCGGCGCGCTTGGTCAACGAACGCCGTGGGGAGGGTGCCGCCTTGGGGAAGTACGGAGAGTACGGAAACACTGACTCCGTACTCCCGGCGTTTCCCCGGGGACTGGTACGCACGAGCATCCGCGTGCGTGCAGGCACGCACAGCATGAAGTGCCGCGTGCGGTCGAAGCGCACGCGTAGCGTCTTGGGCGCCTCGCCTGCGTACGCCCCTCAACCGTACTTGACTACTCGAACACGTAGACTGCACCCGAGCCTGCTGCGCCGTTGTCCGACTGGTCTCCGTCGATGCCCGTCGCGGCACTGTCCTCGAATCTCGCCCCGACGATCATGCTGCTTCCGGCTATTGCGATTGCCGAGCCAAGTTCATCACCAGCCTCCCGGTTGTCCGCTTTCACGTAGGCCTGCTGCACCCATTGCCCAGACGCGTTGCGATCGAACACGTACGCAGCCCCTGCGCCAGAGGACATGCCCGTGTCCTCTCCGATTGCGCCGACGACGAGCCGGTCGCCACGCAGGGCTACAGAGGATCCGAACTTGTCATACTTGTTCGTGTTGGTGCCCAGGACCCTGGCCTGCTCCGTCCAAGCGCCCAACGCGTCACGCGTGTAGACGTAGACGGCACCGGACGTGTCGTCTCCGCCCGCAGGAGCACCCACGGCGAGGGTGTCGCCGTCGATCGCGACGGCGGCACCGAACCGGTGGAAACGTTCCACCGTGAGCGGCTGGATCAAGGCCTGCTGACTCCAGTCACCGCCCGTGTCGCGTATGAACACGTACGCTTTCCCACCTGTTTCATTACTCGCGTCCCCGCCCGTGAACATGTGGCGTTCCGGCGCGCCGACGACGAGCGTGTCGCCGTTGAGTGCCAGTGTCTCTCCGAAGTGATCACTTGCGTCGGTGTCGGACGCCTTCACGTACGCCACCTGTGTCCATGTCTCGCCGGCCTCCTTGACGTAGAGATACGCCGCCCCTGCTCCTTCGAGGCTGTTGTCGCCCTCGTCGCCGTCGACGCCGGTTGCACTGCTCCTCTCCCAGGGTGCTCCGACCGCGAGCGTGTCGCCGTGGAGCGCAATGGCGCCGCCGAATCCGTCGTCGTATCCCGTGTTGGAGGCCTTGATGTAGGCCTGGTGCGTCCACACGCCCGCCAGGTCACGGGTGAGTACGTATGCGGCGCCGGCGCCTCCCATGCTGTTGTCGTCTTGATCGCCGTTCACACCGGTCGTATTGCTGCGCTCCTCTTGCGCGCCGATCGCCAGCGTGTCGCCGTCGATGCATACGGCGCTTCCGAATGAGTCGGCGGCATCCGTATTGGAGGCCTTGACGTAGGCCTGCTGCGACCAGTTCCCCTGCGCGTCGCGTACGTAGACATAGGCCGCGCCTGACTGCATGGCGCTGTTGTCCGCCTGGTTGCCGTCAATGCCGGTGGCCGCACTGTCCTCCAGGCGGGAACCGACAACCAGCGTGTCGCCGCTGAACGCCATCGACTCTGCGATGCGGTCGTCGAACTCGGTGTTCGACGCCTTGATGTAGGCGCCCTGCGCCAAGTCGATAGCGTTGCGGAGAATCCGAATCGTGTAGGTGTCCGTCTCCACGCCCGCCGTGGTCACTGCGACGTCGATCTGGTTGACACCCACAACGAGCTCGATCAGGTCGCTCGCATCTCCAGATAGCATGGGCTGGCCGTTGACCAGGAGCACAGAACTCGGATCGAAGGTCGTCGCGTTCACCGTGGTCGACGTCGTCGTCGTGTTGACCGTTGCCGTGTAGTCCCCGAGGAAATCGGGATTCACGAAGGGCAGGTCGAAGGCCGCCGCCGAGATGCTGAGGTCGGTCAGCTTCGTACTGCCGATGATCCAGATCGTCGCGTGGAGTCGATTGGAAGAGTTGCCTGCACTGTCGACGGCCCAGATCTCGGCCGTGTAGGCACCTGACACCACCGTCGAGAACTCGATCGATCCGATCAGGGTGCCCGTCGGTCCAGGGAGCGGCCCTCCCACCGGAATGTCCAGGCTCGTGCCGTCGTCGACCTCAACGCGTACGCTGACGATGTCAGACTCCGGATCCGAGTAGTCGACCGTCATGGAGACCGTGGCGCGACCACCTCCCGACTGCCAGTCGAACCTAGTCTGCGGCAGGTTCAGATTCGATAGCTGCGGGGGCGTGCCGGACGAACCGCCACCGCCGCCTCCGCCGCACCCGAGAGCGCTGGCACCTGCGAGCCCCATGGGCACTACGAGGAAGACGAGAACCTGGATCCGCCGACGAAGATCGCTGCGACGCATGATGCACCTACCAATTCCACACCACCGCTCGAGGTCCACAACTCAACGGCACACAGTCGTCAACTGCCCTGAGGGACAGGTCAGGTACCTCTGGTGCGCAATCGCCATGCCGGGCGTCTCGATAGCCGCATGGTGGCCATTGGCTCCACCCCGACCCCGAGGCCCTCCGGCGCAGTTGCGTCTGCCAACGCACCAGCCAACGGGAGAGGTGCGCAGCCGTCAGCACGTACACACTCACGTTCAGTAGTGAATCGCCTGGAGGCGATCGGCTCACGCGGCACCACACCCGCGGGATACCGAGTGCGGTGCGGGATACGGTGCGGGATACCGCGGGATACCGCGCGGGATACCGAGTGCGGTGGATTCCCTTGAGGTTGAGTACGCAGCGAACCTCGTAGGATT
>JAHEIK010000386.1 GCA_024639415.1 Planctomycetota bacterium | reverse complement strand
TCTGACCTTCCACGCGAGCTGCGTGAAGGGCAAGCCGTGCAGCATCGAGGTGACCGACGATGGCCCGGGCATTCCCGAGGATATGCGCGGCCGCCTCTTCCGGCCGTTCGCCACGGGGCACCGGGACACCGGTGGACGCGGCATGGGGCTCTTCGTGGTCCGTCAGGCAGTCCGCCGCCTCGGCGGCGCAATCCGCGTCGAGACCTCGCCCAAGGGCACCAGCTTCCGGCTCGAGTTTCCTTCCGCCAAGCTCATCTCCACCGCTTGACGGCAAGGATCTACTGTGCGCGCCGGTCGCTCGCGGCCGGCGTGCACACCTTCGCCGTGCGCTAGCGGAGCTAGGGGACGAGTCCGGGTGCCGGGCAGCACCCACGCATGCGCCCGCGCTTCTCCGGGCCGGTTCAGGGGCGCTTACGATTCGACAGCGCCGTGTTCGCACTCCCGCCGGTGCGTGCTGTGCAAGATCGACACTCTCGCGTGAGAGCCCCGTCATCCGGCCCCCGCGCCGTACCAAATCACGAAGTCGAGTTGCCAGATGCTGTGCGCGGGCTAGGCTCCGTTTCAGGACCTGTTGGGGCAGGTGGTTATCCACTCAAGCTAGGACGCAGACTGTTGGATCCGCACCCGGCCCGCGCCCCCCTGACATTGCAGCAGCGCATCGCTGACGCGGCGTGCATGCATTCCGCGCCGCGGCGCTCGGACCTGCGCTGCGGCGCCCGCGCCGATGTGCAGCTGGTGTGCGGTGCGGGGCGCTACGAGATGGACGTCCTGCTCCGCGTGAGCGAGACGTCCGACGAGTTGGGCGTCGTGGGCCAGGTCACGCGTGCGGACAGCCTGCATGAGCCCGTGCCGCATCTTGCCCTCGTGGCGTACGACTGCGACTCCCTGCGCCCCGTCGCCGAGGCCGACACCGACGCCTTCGGCGGCTTCGACATGAAGCTCGATCAAGGCGGCCGCTACGCGCTCGCCATGGGGGCGTCCAGCGCGGCGCCCTGCATTCTCCTATGGGAAGGAGGCCCGCAATGATGTCCGGCAATGCCAAGCTGCTGTTCGACTCCGATCGCACCAGCGGCCAGATGGGGCTGCGCTCGATCGTGAGTGACGATCGCAGCCTGCTGTTCGCAGCGGGACCGATGATCGTGGATCTGGTCGTCTACGACAGCTCGGATGAGATGCGCGTCGTCCATGGCCAGATCCTGGATCGGGCGGATGAGACGCCGGTCGCCGGAGCGCTCGTCCGTCTTGGCGAGGACGGCGAGTCCGACGAGACCGACGAGTTCGGGCAGTTCACCGTGAGCGTCATGCTGCCGTGCAAGCAGATGGTTCTCGCGATCCAAGCCGAAGGCGCGGACGAGATCCGTTGCGGCATTCCGGCCACCGACGAGAGCCTGGGAGTCACCGGATGAGCCGCGGCGCCCTACCCAGGGCACGCGCTCGCAGTGTCGCGTCCGATCCTTGCCTGCAGCGTGCGTCACTCGACAGCGCGCCACCCGGCTGGGAGGCCGAGCGTGCCAAGCTGCTCGAGATGCTCGCCCAGCAGCAGCGGCTGGCCCAAGCGGGGCTCGTCACAGCGGGGCTTGCGCACGAGGTGTCCAATCATCTGATGCGCATGTCCGGCTCTGCCTACATGGCGCTCCGTGGGCGCGACCCCGCCGCGTGGTGCAAGGCCCTGGACGCGGTCCAGAAGGAGTGCGACGACCTGGCGCAGACCATGGAGACGCTGCTGACCTTCGTGCGCAAGCGCAAGTCGGGCTCGGCGATGGTCTTCAGCTTCTCGCAGGTCATGCGCGATGCCACGCGCCTGCTCCGGCCCCTGGCCCGCAGGTCCGGTGTGGTGCTCGAGTTCACGCAGACGGGGGACGCGCACTTGCGCGGGGATCAGCGGCTGGCTGTGCAGGCGCTCGTGAACCTCGGCAGCAACGCCATCCAAGCTTGTGATCTGATGCGCGGGACCCTCACGTTCCACGCGCACTGCGTGGAAGGACAACCCTGCACGATCGAGGTGACGGACGACGGCCCGGGCATTCCCGAGGACATGCGCGGCCGGCTCTTCCGGCCGTTCGCCACGGGGCATCGCGACACCGGTGGACGCGGCATGGGGCTCTTCGTCGTGCGCCAGGCGGTGCGGCGTCTGGGCGGTGCGATCCGCGTCGAGACCTCGCCCAAGGGCACGAGTTTCCGGCTGGAGTTCCCGACGGCGAAGCTGTTGTCAACGCCGTGATGCGCGGGCATCACGGCGTCCCGTGAACGTGAACGTTTGCGTGCCCGTTACCGGCGTGCCCGTCGCCCGTACCCGTGTCCCGGTTCGGGCGCGCACGCGCCCGGCCGCCTTGCGGCCGGGCTTGGGGCTCCCCTACTCACAGAGGTGTAGGGGCCTTGGGAGGTCGCCGCCGTAGGCGGGGGCCGAGTCTTGGCCCGTCCCGTTACCGGCGTGCACGTGGCCCATCTCCGTGTCCCGGTTCGGGCGGGTATGTAACCCGGCCCCTACACGCTGCGCGTTCAGGTTCCGCGCTCCCGCGCGGACTGGACGGCGCGGACAAGCCGCGCCGGCAAGGAGGAGCTACGCGCCCCTCCTTCCAAGCCTCCCCGCCCCTACGCGGGTGCTGACGACTGCCGATCGAGGCTAGTGCTTGCCCGCCTCGGCGTTCTTGCGCCGACGGTTCTCCTTGCGGCGCTCGACCTCCTTGAGGAGGCGCTTGCGCATGCGCAGGAAGTTCGGCGTCACCTCGAGGAGTTCCTCTTCCGCCAGGAACTCGAGCGACTCCTCGATGCCCTTGCGGATGGGCGGCGGATAGGTCGCCTTGTCGTCCGAGCCCGAAGCGCGGACGTTGGTCAGGTTCTTGCGCTTGCACGGGTTGACGAGGCACTCCTCGTCACGGCGGTGCTCGCCCGTGATCTGCCCTTCGTAGACCTGCTCGCCTGCGTCGACGAAGAACGACCCGCGGTCCGTCAGGCCGTTGAGGGCGTACGCGGTCACCATGCCGGCCTCACTCGACACCTGGCTGCCGGTCCGGCGCCTGGGCAGCGTGCCACGGTGGGGGGCGTAGCGCTTGAAGACCGAGCTCAGGATCGCCTCGCCCTTCGTCGCCGAGAGCAGGCGCGTCCGCAGGCCGATCAGGCCGCGCGAGGGCGCTTCGAACTCGAGGAAACAGAGGTCGCCCTTCGTCTCCATGTTGATCATCTCGCCCTTGCGGCGGCCGAGCATCTCGATCACGGTGCCCGCGTCCGTCGGCGGGACCTCGACGTGCACGGCCTCGATGGGCTCTTCGAGACCCGTCTCGGTCTCGTGCATCAGCACACGCGGGCGACCGACCGCGAACTCGTAGCCCTCACGGCGCAGCGTCTCGATCAGGATGCCCAGGTGCAGGATGCCGCGTCCGCGGACCTCGAAGGCGTCCGTCGCGTCGCCGAAGACGACGGTCAGTGCGACGTCCTCCTGGTGCGCGCGCTCGAGGCGCTCGCGCAGGCGGCGGGACGTCACGTACTTGCCGTCCTCGCCGGCGCGCGGCGAGTCGTTGACACGGAACTCCATCGCGAGGGTCGGCTCCTCGACCTTCAGCTCCCACGGCTCGACGGGGTTCTCGGGGCACGTGAGCGTGTCCCCGATCTCGACGTTCTCCATGCCGGAGATGGCGACGACGTCGCCCGCGAACACCTCGTCCGTCTCCGCCCGGCCCATGCCGGCGAAGACGAAGGGCTGCGCGACCGCGACGTTGCGGGGATGGCCGTCGGGCGCGAGCACGAGTACGCGGTCGCCCTTGGCGATGCGTCCGGCCTCGAGACGGCCGATCGCGATGCGGCCCAGGAAGCGATCCACTTCGACGTCGCAGACGGGCAGCGCGACAGGCATGGAGTTGTCGCCCTTGGGCGGCGGCATCTTGTCGATGATGCCGTCCAGGATCGGGAGCAGGTTGGGCTGCAGGTCGTCGGGGGACGTACCGGAGATGCCCTGGCGTCCCGACGCGTAGTAGACCGGGAACTCCAGGTCCTCTTCTTCCGCGCCCAGGTCGATGAACAGGTCGTAGACGAGGTCGAGGACCTCGCCCGGGCGGGCATCGCCGCGGTCGATCTTGTTGATCACGACGATCGGCTTGAGGTTGTTCTCGAGGGACTTGCGCAGCACGAAGCGCGTCTGCGGCAGCGGCCCCTCGTACGCGTCGACGAGCA
>JAHEIK010000385.1 GCA_024639415.1 Planctomycetota bacterium | reverse complement strand
GAAGCCCTGGCCGCTCTTCTTGCCGAGCTTGCCGTCGGCCACCATGTCCTTGAGCAGCTGCGGCGGCTGGAAGCGGCGATCGTCGAGCACGTTGGCCAGATGTTCGGCGATGCCCAGCCGTACGTCGAGGCCGACGAGGTCGGTCAGCTTGAGCGGCCCCATCGGATGGCGGTAGCCAAGCTCGAGCGCCGTGTCGATGTCCTGCGCGCTGGCAACGCCCTCCTCGACCATGCGGATGGCTTCGAGGCCGAGCACGAGGCCCAGGCGGCTCGTCGCGAAGCCGGGCGAGTCCTTCACGACGATGCAGGTCTTGCCGAAGCGCTCGCCGATCGCGCGGGTCGCGTCGACGACCTCGTCGGCGGTCTGCTTGGTCTTGACGATCTCGAGCAGCTTCATGAGGTGCACGGGGTTGAAGAAGTGCATGCCGATGACGCGCTCGGGCCGCCCGCTCGCCTGGGCGATGTCGCTGACGGGCAGCGAGGACGTGTTCGAGGCGAGGATCGCGTGCTCGGGACACGACGCGCCGAGCGTGCCGAAGATCGCCTGCTTGAGCTCCATGCGCTCGGGCACGGCCTCGACGACGAGGTCCATGCCTGCGCCGGCTTCGGCGAGGTCGGCCGGCGCCGCGTGGAGGTTGGCGAGGGCTGCGTCCATGTCGGCCTGGTCGACCTTGCCGCGATCCACGCCCTTCTGCAGGTTGGCCTTGACCTTGCCGAGGCCGCTCTGGACGACGTCCTGATCGACGTCGTAGAGGTAGGCCTGGCAGCCCGCTTGTGCGGCGACGTGGGCGATGCCGTGGCCCATGGTGCCTGCGCCGATGACGAGTACGCGTTCGATGGTCATAGAAGGCCTCCGCCCCCGCTCGCGGGGCGCGCGAACCTAGCACGACGCGAGAGACGTCGAATCAAACCGCAGAGACGCAGTGGACGCAGAGACGTACCCGGCGCCCGAGGCAGGTCACTGGCGCGTGGCCCGGTCCGGCGCTAGGGTGCCGTGATGCTCCTACTTGTCGTGACCGGGCTGCTCCTCGCGGGATGGGGCGTCTTCCAGTTGCTCAAGCCCGACGTGGCGTGGCGGCTCCACGCGTACTGGTTGCGCCAGGAAGGCATCAACAGCGAGCGCACGCCGGAATGGGACCGCCGGCGCGTGGTCGTCGCCGTATGCCTGGTGCTCTTCGGCCTGGGCATCGCCTGGCACGGCGGATCGCGACCGGATACCGAGGACGAAAGCCGTCCGTCGGCTGCGACCTTCGAGGGCGGCACCCTCGCTCGCGTGGACATGGGCGCCGCGACCGTCGGTCGCTACAGCGCGGAGGCGGTGCGGTGGGATCCCGCCCATCCAGACGACACCTCGCTGTGGGAAGTGACCGTGCGCGACGCTCCCGCGAAGTCACTCACCGCCTGGATCGGAAGCGAGGACGCGCCGGCAACGTCGAGGGTCCAGCTCCCAGGCGAGGGCGACATCTACCGCGGCAGCTTCCAGCTTCCGTCAGCGCGTCCCGCCGGCAGCAGACTCTGGATCGAAGTCGAGGACCAGGACGGCACGCTCAGTCGTGGCTCGTTCGCGCTGTCCACTCCCAGCGCTGAACGCCGCTAGTGCGTGGTAGGGGCGACCCAGCGCGAGACACCTCTTGGGTGTCGAAGCGCGGTGGTCGCCCGAGGGCGGGCCTATCAAGTCCGGACTTACCAGGTAGGGGTGGGCCGGGTGCCCACCCGCGGATCAGGGTGGCCCGTGGCGCGTGGATGCGGGCGTGCGGCAGTGGGGTGCGTAGGCTGGAGGCGCCTTGGCGTGATCGCGCCGAAGAACGGCGGGACATGCCGCCGCGTTCGCCACAAGGCGCCCCAAGGCCGCGCAGCCCGTAGTCGCATCGTGGCGAACGTGGCGGTCGGATCACTGTGGTTCGAGGCGGACAGTTCGGTCCGCCCCTACGGGGTACGTCAGGACGTGGGAGTTTGCCCTAGGGCGGGCATGGAGCCCGCCCCTACCGCACTTCCTCTTCGATGATGACC
This sequence comes from Planctomycetota bacterium, assembly GCA_024639415.1. Taxonomy (GTDB): domain Bacteria; phylum Planctomycetota; class PLA2; order PLA2; family JAEUHO01; genus JAHEIK01. Next base: position 2,171 of record JAHEIK010000385.1, on the reverse strand, counting down.
TCCTCATAGACGGTCACCTGGCGCGGGCGCACGACACGTCGGCGCACCACGCGACGCGGCGCGCACGGAGGCGGAGCGCAGCCGCGCTCTTGATCCCGCGCAATGCCCTCGCCCACGTCGGAGCCGACCATGTAGCCGAGGAGACCACCCAGCAGTGCACCGGTGCCACGGTTGCCGCGACCGGCCACGTCGGCGCCGATGATCGCGCCCGTGGCCGCGCCTACGCCAGCACCCGCCGCGCGTGTGTGGCCCGGACCTGCGGCGCAGCCCGCAAGAGCCACGGCACCGAGGAGCAAGGCAAGCAACGAGATGGTTCGAATGGTCACGGTCGATCCTCCGGAGGGGGCGTGCGGCCGGGTGCACGGAACCCCCACCCTGTACCGCGTCGAGGATAGAAGGATTCGGGGCCGTTGCAGGGAATCCTTGGCTGCCTGTTGGGGTCGGGGTCCCACAACCCTCGCCGTGAACGTGAACGTGCCCGCCTGCGTGCCCGACGTTCCCGTTGTCCGGCGCCCGTGCACGTCGGGCACGTCCACGCCCACGTCCACGACGCCGGAAGCGTTACCGCTTCCGGCGGGCGAGGAACGCGTCCATGCGCGCGAACTTGTCCGGGTGTTCGAAGAGGTCGGACTGGATCTCGTTGTCGAGCGCGAGCAGTTCCCCTTCGCTCGCGCCGTGCACCCACGCCTGCAGCGCCCGCTTCGTCTGCCGCACGGCCTCGGGCGCCTGCTTCAGGATCGGAGCGAGCCACGCGCGCGCGGCGTCCAGGACCGACTCGTCCGGGACGACCTCATCCACCAGACCGATCGAAACGGCCTCCTCGGCCCCGATGAGCGCCCCGGTGAACAGCAAGCGCCTGGCGTGGCCGAGCCCCACCAACGCGGGCAGCCTGCGCGTCGCTCCGGCCGCCGCCATGATCCCGAGGCCGACCTCGGGCTGGCCGAACCTGGACGACGCGCCCGCCAGGCGGAAGTCGCAGGTGAGAGCCAGCTCGCACCCCCCACCCAGGCACCAGCCGACGATGGCGGCGACGGTCGGCCGCGGGAAGCGCTCGAAGCGCGCGAAGAGGTTGGCGTTGATGCCCTTCAGTGCGTCGGCGGCGCGTCGCTCACGCAACTCCGCGATATCGGCGCCCGACATGAAGGCCTTGCCGCCGGCGGCCGTGAGGATCAGCGCCTTGACGTCGTCGCGCTCCTCGAGGCTTCCGAGCGCGGCGTGCAAGTCGTCGACCATCTGGTGGTTGATGGCATTGCGCACGTCGGGGCGGTTGAGCGTGATGACGGCGACGCCGTCCTCCCCCACCTCGCACAGGATCGTCTCGTACGTCATGGCCTCTCCTACGGTGTCAGGACCAGCTTGCCGAACACCTCGCGCTCCTCGAGGCGGCGGTGCGCCTCCCCCACCTGGTCGAGCGGGAGGACGGAGTCGACGATCGGCCGCAGCTTGCCGGCTTCGAGCAGCTTCACGATGCGGTGCACGTCGCCCAGGCTGCCCATGGTGCTGCCCAGCACGCTGATGTTCTTGAAGAACACGAGGTTGAGGTTGAGCGCACCCTTGGGCCCGGTCGTGGCACCACAGAACGTGTAGCGTCCACCGCGCACGAGCGTCTTCAGCGAACTGGAGAAGGTGGCTTCGCCTACGTGGTCGACGACGACATCGACGCCGATGCCCGCGGTGTGCTGCTTCACCTGCTTCGACCAGGCGGGATCGGTATAGTCGATCACCGCGTCCGCGCCGAGCTCGCGCGCCCGCTCGGCCTTGGCCTCGCTCGACGTGGTCGCGAGGATCTTCGAGGCGCCGGCGAGCTTGGCGATCTGGATCGCGGCGGTGCTCACACCACTCCCCGCCGCGTGAACGAGGATGGTCTCGCCCGGCTTCAGCTGCGCGCGGCGCACGACCATGTTCCAAGCGGTCAGCGTGGCGAGGGGGAAGGCCGCGGCATCCTCGAAGGAGACGTGGTCGGCCAGGGGAATCGCGTTGCGCGCGGGGATGACGACGTACTCCGCACACGTCCCATCGCGGGTCTCGCCGAAGATCCCGTAGCGCGGCGAGAGGTGATCCATGCCGGCGGCCGTCGCGCCGTCGTCGCCCTCGACAACACCGGGGGCGATGACGACGCGCTGCCCCACCTCGAAGCCCTGAACGCCTGCGCCGAGCGCATCCAGGACGCC
>JAHEIK010000059.1 GCA_024639415.1 Planctomycetota bacterium | reverse complement strand
GAACGACGACCTTGCGCTGGGCGCTCTTGTCGGCGGGCTTGTAGGCCACGTCGACGCCGTCCTCGAGAACCCAGAACGGCAGGTCGTCGGTGAGTACTCCTTCGAGGGCTGCCGGGGTCAGCGCGCCGGCCGGATCACGCAGGGCGATGACCATGTGGATCCCGCCGCTGAGTTCCTCGAGCGGATCCGCTGCGACGTCCGTGCCCTCCGGCGCGTTCTCAGGCGCCACGTACTCGAACGGGGCGGGGGCCGAGACCATCCAGTCGGGCATGAGACGCTTGCCGAGCACCTGGCGGACGTACTTGCTGAAGCCCGGAGCGAGCTTCTTCTCGTCCTCGGCGTGGCCCTCGAAGATCCTCTGCACCTTGATCTCGACCGAGCGGCCTTCCGTGCCCGCGGCCAGGACCTGGGCGTCCGGGTAGGGCCCCATCACGAGCTTCTCGGTGCGGGTCACCTTGCGCTTGGTCACGTCGTCGAAGTCCGTGACCTCGACCTCGACCTCCTGAGAGGTCGTCGCGAGCAACTTGCCGACCTCGTCGGGCGACGTGTCCTGGCTGAACTCCGCTTGGATCTTGTAGCCACCGGTGAAGTCCACGTCGTACAGCGTGAACTTGTCGGTCGCCTGGAAGATCACGAGACCGACCACGACGGCGATCACCGACAGCGGAGCGAAGATGCGCCGCAACGAGAGCCAGCGGATCTTCGTCGGCTCGCCCGAACCCCAGGCGCTGAGTTCCTTGATCCAGCCCTTCGCGAGCAGCCACTCGAAGATGGTGCGCGTCACGAAGATCGACGTGAACATCGAGACCATGAGGCCGATGGCGAGCGTGACGGCGAAGCCGCGCACGGGACCGGAGCCGAAGTTGTAGAGGAAGATGGCCGTGATGATCGACGTCACGTTGGCGTCGATGATGGCGCTGAGCGCCCGGTCGTAGCCCTCCGACATGGCTCGCCGGAGTGTTCGTCCGCCGCGCCGTTCTTCTCGGATGCGCTCGTTGATCAGCACGTTGGCGTCGACGGCCATACCGACCGTCAGCACGATGCCCGCGATACCCGGCAAGGTGAGCACGGCTTGGAAGAACGCCATGAAGCCGATGAGCATCACCAGGTTCAGCAGCAGGGCGACGTTCGCGATCATGCCCGACGAGCGGTAGTAGAGGACCATGAAGATGAGCACGAGGGAGAAGGCCACGATCACGGCGAGGACGCCTCGATCCCGGCTCTGACCTGCGAGGCTCGGCCCCATGACGTTGCGCGCTTCCAGCTCGGGCTGGATCTTCAGCGAGCCCGTCTGCAGCACGGTCGCGAGCGTCTCGGCCTCCTTCTGGATCTCTCCGCGGGGACCGCGACCGAGCGAGATCTGAACGTTCGTCGTCAGCTTGGCGCGGATCGTAGGCGCGGAGTGGTACGCCTCGTTGAGGATGATCGCCATCGGTAGGCGGATGTTCATCTCGGTCCACTGGCCGAACACGTTCTGGAACTCGTTCTTCACGTCGAAGACGACGACCGGCTGGTTCAGCTGGTCGACGGACGTCACCGGGTTCTCGAGCATGCCGCCGTCGAAGATGTACGGCTCCACCGTCTCCTCGACGATGTGGAAGTCGCCGGGGCTCGAACCGTCGCGCTTGGCGTCCTTCACCAGGCGGTAGGGCTGCGTCGTCGGCTGGTACTTCTCGCCGCGGGCGAAGGCCTTCTTCCAGACCTCGATCTCCTTGGTCTTGAAGTCGTTGAACTCCTGCTCCGTGCCCTTCCAGAGGCCCGTGCGCGTCGGAGCGGGGTCGCCCGCGTCCAGCCGCGACTGGTAGGCGCTGTCGGGCAGCACCTCGATCATGAAGCGTAGGTCGCCCAGCTGGCTGACCACGGCGATGATGCCCTCGGCCTGACCGGACGCTCCGGCAGGCAGCGAGATCTCGAACTTGTTGTCGCCGTACTGGGTGAGGTTGGTCTCGGCGAGACCCGTCGCGTTGATGCGCTCGTCGATGATCTTGAGCGTCTGCGCGACGACCTCCTCGTTGGAGATGTCAGTGCGTACGCGGCCGCTCTTCTTGGCTCCCTCGATGTCGAGGGAGAAGCGCAGCGTCGTACCGCCCTTCAGGTCCTGACCCAGGCGGATGCCTGACTGGAAGAACGCCCACACGAGCAGGGCCGCGATGATCACGATGGTGAACCCGCGACTACGGATGTTTGATTGTTCCACGGTTCGTCTCCTTCTGGAGTGCGCGGCGTGGAGATGCCGCTGGAGTGTGCGCGCCTGGAAGCACTCACCGGGTGGCGCGCGGGGCCCGGCGAACGACGGATGGACAGGACGGCGCGCGAGGAAGTCGTGCTACGCCGTCCGCTCCGTCACAGCAGTAGCTGGTAGCCGTGGGCCGACGAACCCGCGAGGGTCGTGGCCGGTGCATCCGGGATCGCGGCGCGCATCCTGCGCTGCCGCGGCGTGTCGTCGTCGAGGTCGGCGAGCAGCACGAGCACGACGGGCGAGACCGAGCGTGCGTGCGGCGGGGTGCCGCCATCCCCATTGAGATCGCGCACGAGTGCACTGAGTGCGCCCGCCGTCAGATCTCCTGTGCCCATGCCGATGCCGGCGAAGTCCTCGCCGGCTTCCGTGCTGTCGGAGTCAGTGCTATTGGAATCAGTGCTATTGGAATCAGTGCTGTTGGAATCAGTGCCAGGCGTCCCGACCGGGAAGAAGCCCAGCGCCACCGGCTGCAATACGACCAGCGCGAGCACGAGGAGCGTGCCGAGCAGGACGGTGCGGCCGGGGGCGAAGCGCAGGGTCATCGTCAGGAGGCTCCCGATCCGGCCTTGGCAGTCTCTTCCTTCGAGGGATTGACCTGCCAGACCGCAGCGCGGGCGAAACGAATGCGCACGCCGACCTTGTCGTCGACGCGCAGGGTCACCGTCTCATCGTCGAGGCCGACGACCGTGCCGTAGATGCCGGCGTTGGTGATGACCTTGTCGTGCTTCTGGACGCCGCGGACCTTGGCCTCACGTTCCTTGCGCTCGCGCGAGGAGGGGCGGATCACCAGGAACCAGAAGATGAGGAAGACGATCGCCAGGGGCATGAGGAGGTCCATCAGGCCTCCGCCCTGGGGGGCGCCGTCAGCTGCCAGGATGGGGATCAGCAACGAGGACATGGGGCTCCGTAGCGTGGGAAGCACAGCATGGTAGGCAGTGCGCACGCGAGCCCGGCCGAATTCCTCTCCGTATGGCGCTTTTCAAGCCTCAATGGGGGGCATGCGAGTCTTGGCTGCAATCTCCGGAGGCGTCGACAGCGCCGTGGCCGCCGCTCGCCTCGTCCGCGACGGCGCCGACGTGGTGGGGGTCCACCTGCGTACCGGAGTCGAACAGGAGGGTGAGGCTGCCGGAGGGGCGCGCTCCTGCTGTGGCGCCGACGACGCACGGGACGCGCGAGCCGTGGCTGCGCGCCTCGGCATCCCGTTCTACGTCGTGGACGTCCAGGAGGCGTTTGCCGGCGTGATCGACGAGTTCATCAGCGAGTACGCCGCAGGCCGCACGCCGATTCCCTGCGTGCGCTGCAATACCGACGTGAAGTTCGGCCGCCTGCGCGAGGTGGCCGCAGGCTTCGGTGCAGCGGCCGTCGCGACCGGCCACTACGCCCGGACCGAGCAGGGTGCGGACGGTCGCTGGCGTCTGCTGCGTTCCGCCGACGAGCGCAAGGACCAGACGTACATGCTGTTCCAGCTCGACCAGGGGCAGTTGGAAGCCGCACGCTTTCCCCTGGGCGACTCCGTCAAGGGCGAGGTTCGTGAAGAGGCGCGCGCACTGGGCTTCGCCGTGGCGGACAAGCCCGACAGCCAGGAACTCTGCTTCGTCTCCGCGCAGGGCCATCGAGCCTTCCTCGCCGAGCGGGCTGCGGGGGAGGTGGTGCCCGGCGCCTTCGTGGACGCCGAGGGCAACGAGGTCGGCAAGCACGAGGGAGCCCTCGGCTTCACGCGCGGACAGCGCAAGGGGCTGCCCGCCGTCGGCGAACCGCGCTACGTCAGCAGCGTTGAGCCTGCTGCGGGACGCGTGACCATCGCCCCGCGCAGCGCCCTGCTGCAGACCGAGGTGAGTGCCGCTGCCGTGAACTGGATCGATTGCGATGCGCCTGCAGCCGGAGCGCGCTTCGACGTCCTCGTGCGCCATCGGCACGCGGCGCCGCCGCGACCGGCCGTGCTGGAGGTCCTAGCGCGGGGGAGTGTGCACGTGCGCTACGCGGACCCCGTCTTCGCGCTCACCCCGGGGCAGGCTCTCGTCGCCTACCGCGGCACACACGTCTTGTGCGGTGGGACCATCGAGAGGGTCGGACCGCGCGGTCCCAGTCCGGAGGCGGAGGAGACGGCGGTCGACAAGGCGCCTGGTGCCGGGCTCGAGGAGCCGCTTCGTGGGAAGCCGGGAAGCCCAGAGAATGGCGGCCCCCGGTGAGGGGGCCCCAGGCGATCCGGCCCCCGCCCGGATGGCGGGGCGCCGGGAGGAAGCTCCTAGTTCTTGAGCTTCTCCTTGAGGGCCTTGCCCGCGCGGAACGTGACACCGACGGAGGCCGGGATCTGGATCCGTTCCTTCGTCTGCGGGTTGGTGCCCATGCGGGCCTTGCGCTCGGAGCGGCGGAAGGTGCCGAAGCCGAGGATGGCGACGTCTCCGTCCTTGACCAGCCCCTCGGTCACCGACTCCACGAAAGCGTTCAGGGCGCGCTCGGCTTCGGCCTTGCTGGACCCGAGGTTGCGCGACATCGCATCGATTACTTCAGCCTTGTTCATCGAGATCCTCCAAAGGCGACTTGTCTGCGCCCTGCGGCGGAATCGTAGCCAGACAAGGTGCCCGATCAAACCGGAAACTTCGGAACCAAGGGGATAGAGACCTTGCGACGGTACGGCCTCCGAGCCCTGATCCTTCTGCTCTGCGTGGCGGCGTGGGCCGATCTGCGACCGCTCGCCGGTGCCGCGGAGAGCCTTCCGATTGCCGTGATCGATGTTTCCGATAGCGTCGGTGACGCGCCGCCGCGGCTCCCGGATGGACTCCGTGCGCGCGCCCGCTGGGTGCTGGTGGCGGACGGCTGGCAGGAGATCGTGGGGGGCGCAGAGGCCGTCCGTCTGCCTCGGCGGGCGACGCACCTCGGGGCTGCGCTACGCCACGTTGCGGCAACGTATCCGGGGGCGGATGTGGTCCTGATCAGCGATGGGCGCGCGACCGACTCCGACGGCGCCTCCGCCGCGCGGGCCGTGGCTGCCGGCGGTGGACGGGTCTTCACCACCGCGCCCCCAGACCCCGTGGCCGACGTGGGGCTGGAACATGCACGTGTCACGGCGCGGGCCCCGCGGGCGCGCGTCGAAGCCGTCGTCAGCTCCTCGACGTCGGGGCGCTGCGAGGTGCGACTCGTGCGGGACGGACGCGTCGCAGCGCGCGCGGACCTGCAGCTGGCGCCTGGTCTCGTGCAGTCCGTCGAGTTGGAGGACGCCACGCCGCCTGCGGAGGGGACGAGCTACCACGTCGTGTTGGTTCCCGCGCCCGGGACGCCGGATGACGAGCCGGCAGACAACCGACTGGCGGTCGGTCTCCGCCCCGAGCAGCGCGTCGTGCTGTTCTGGGGCGTGCCAGAGGCGCAGATGCTCGAGTCGGGCGCGGAGCTCGTCGTCCGCGTGGGACGCGTACCCGACGCAGCCGAGCTGGAGGGCGCAGACTGCCTGGTGCTCGGCAACTTGCCGTGGCGCGAGATCGGGGTCGAGCTGACACGCGCGCTGGAGCGCTTCGTCGCGGGCGGCGGTCGGCTGATCTTGCTGGGCGGGCCCGAGGCGTACGCCGGTGGTGGCTGGGCGGGCACGCTGTTCGAGCAGCGACTGGCACCGCTGCGCGTGCCGCGCCGCGAAGGTACGGGGCTTGCGATCGTGCTCGCGGTGGACCGCAGCGGCAGTACGCGCGGCGCCACGCTGGCCCATCTGAAGGACGCGGCACGACGCGCCCTGCAGGGCCTCACGCCGGGCGAGCGCATGGCGGTTCTGCCCTTCGCCGGCAAGCCGGGGGCAAATCTGCTCGGCCCAGGCGTTCTTCGCGCGGGCGGTGGCGACGAGGTACGCGACGCACTGGCGGCCCTCGACGAACTCGACGCGCGCGGCGACACCGATCTGCCGGCGGCCATCCGTGAGGCGGCGCGCAGGGTGCACGGGATCGAAGCCCGTGAGCGCCGCGTGATCCTGCTGACGGACGGCGATCCGGATCATCCGCCCGATGAGGCGGCGCTCGCCTCGGCGGCCGCGTTCCTCGCGGAGCGCGGGGTGCGCTTCGGCGCCTTCGTGGTGGGGGACGAGGAGGCCGTGGCACGTCTGCGACGCCATCTCGCGAGCGGCACGCCCGAGGATGTGCAGGCGCTCGACGACGCCGCGGGGCTCACCGACAGCCTCCTGCACAGGGTCGCCGCCCTGCGCGCACAGCCCGAGCGACTTCCCCGCCCCGCGCGCCTGGTGGCGGTCGGCGCGGTGCGGCCGCTCTTCCTGCCGCTCGCACCCCGGGCAGTCCAGCGCCTCGAGACCGCCGTCGATGCCGGCGCGGAAGCGGGCGTGTTCGCCGAGTACGTGGACCTGGAGCCGCGGCGTGTGCCCTTTGCCGCCCTGCGCCGCGTCGGAGCCGGTGAGGTGGCCGCCATGGCGTGGGGGCCCGCGCTCGAGGGGCGGGCAGATCGGGGGCCCGCGCTTGCGCGTCTGCTGCCGTGGATCGCGTCCTTGGCCTCGCGCTCCGACCGGGGGCTCGCGGCCCAGATCGAAGGGGAGGCGCTGCTCGTGATGTGGCCGGCCGCCGCGGACCGTGGGCTGATCAGCGCGCGGACGGCTCGCGGCGCGGCCGATCTGCTCGAGATCCGCCCCGGGCTGTTCCGCGGGCCGTTGCCGCCGGGAGCCGAGACGGGCGTCCGTGTGCAGTGGGCGGGGGCCGCGATGGAACGACCGGTACGCATGCCCAGCCGCCCGGCGCCCGAGCAGCGCGGCTCCGGCGTGGACGAGGCGGCGCTGCGCGCCCTCGCCGCGGCCGGTGGAGGCCGTAGGCTGGCCGCCGGGGAGGCGCCGCCCCCCGCGCGGCAGCATCCGGGCGTTCCCTTGGCGCCGTGGCTCCTCCTGGGCGCCTGTATCCTGCTCGTGGTCGACCGGCTCTGGGCCAAGCCCGACACGCCGCCGGCCGATGCATAGGCGGGTAGGACGAATCGACACCCACGTCCACGCTCACGAGGTACGCATGCACCGAGTTCACCTCCCTGGCCGCGCTCGCCGGCTCCCGCTGCTCTTCGTGGCGGTCTTGGCCTGTGCAGGCTGCCAGACCAGCAAGGAGCCGCCGAGCGCAGACCGCCTGAAGACACCCAAGCAGGAAGAGGTGCAGCAGCGCGCCGGCGATCGGCCCTACTACCGGGGCAGCGCGAAGGTGCAGCAGGACATCCGCGACTTGATGGGGCGCGTGCCCGGCGCCTCCCACAGGCAGTGGGCCGATCTGGCGCGCAAGCTGGCCGGCTACGGCGAGCCGGCGGTGCCGCAGCTCGTGGCCAACCTGAAGTCCCACGACGATGACGTGAAGGTCATGTCGGCCTACGTCCTGGGGATGATCAAGGACCCCCGCTCCCTCGACGCCCTCTACCGCACCACGGTCGTCGCGTCGCCGCGCGTGCGCTACGAGGCCGCGACGTCGATGCTGCGCATGGGGGATCGGCGCGCGCTGGAGACGATGGTCCGCGGGCTCGAAAGTCCGGACCCGCTGGTGCGGGCACGCGCCATTCTCGTGCTGCGTGAGAGCACCGGCGAGACGTTCGGCTACAAGGCCGACGACGTGCCGGGGGAGCGCTCGGCCGCCGTCGCCCGCTGGCGCGCGTGGATGAGCAAGACCGGAGGAGCACCCCGCGGGTGATCCCTTCGCGCACCGCGCTCGTACTTCTCGCCCTGGCGTCCGTCGCGTGTTCGCGCGACCCCCGCACGCTGCTGCCGCGCGAGACCCCGACGCCCGCCGAGCTTTCCTTCGGCGCGGCAGATCGCGCTGCGTCTACGGGCAACGTGGACTCCGCGCTGGCGACGTACCGCCAGGCGATCGAGATGGACCGCGCGGCCGTGCGGCCGCACCTGCGTTACGTGCGCGCCATGCTTGCGCTCGGCAGACGGGCCGAGCTGCGCCGCATGTACGACGCACGGGCCGCCGCTCCCGATGCGACCGATGCAGAGCGGACGATCGCCGAGCGACTGCGGACGACAGGCGCTTCGTCGGATCTGCGGCGCGTCTACACCCTTGCCGCCGAGCGCAACCCGGAGAGCCCCTGGTGGCGGGTGGCCCTGGCAGAGGTCGAGATCGCGGAGGCTGACGCGTGGAACGAGCGGCGGCTCAAGGCGATCGAGCGCGCCGACCGCAAGGAGCAGGTGGTTGCCTTCCGGCAGTCGGTGCGCGCAATCCGCGCCGCGCAGCGCGCCCTCGAGCGGGCCGCTGAGATCGACGCCAAGCTGGCCGAAGTGCATCTCTACCGCGGCTTCCTGCGAGCGGTGGAGGGCGACCTGCAGCCGACCGCCCCTGCACGCGACGCCGCCTACCGCGCGGCGGAGGCGGCCTTCGATGCGGCGGTGAGCCGCTCGCCGGACATGGTGGAGGCTTGGAGCGCCCTCGGCGACGTGCGCTTCAGGTTGGGCGACAAGCGCGGCAGCCTCATGGCGTTCCTCGAGGCCGCGAAGCGCGCCCCCGGCGACGCCACCCTGCGCGTCTCGCTCGGCGTGGTGCTGCACGAGGCCGAGCGCTACCAGGAGGCCGCCGAGCAGTACCGCTACGCCGCGGAGATCCACAGCTGGGACGCCTCGCCGCTGCTGCGCATGGGCGACGCCCTGGCCGACGACGAGCAGTGGGACGCCGCGCTCGCGGCGTACCAGGCCGCACTGAAGCGGGATCCCAAGGCGGTGGAGGCGCATCGCAAGACGGGGACGATCCTCGAGTTCCTCGAGCGCCCCGGCGAGGCGCGGCTTGCGTACGAGCGCTACGTCGAGGCGGACGGGTCGCGCGCGTCCAGTGTGAAGCGGCGGATCGAGCGGATCCTCCGAGCGGAGGAGAAGTGAGGACGGCAGCCGTACTCTTGTTTGGGGTCCTGCTCGCTGCATGCGGCGACGTCGACGATGCGGGAAGGCCCGCCGAGTGGGTGCAGCGGGCTGATGAGGCGTTCGCCGAGGGCGATCGACTCGCGACCTCCCCGAGCACGCTGCCCGACGCCGTGGCGGCCTGGCAGCAGGCGGGCCGGCACTACGTGAAGGCCTTCCGCCTCGAGGAGCCGCTGCCGGAGCGCGCAGCCGCGCGCGCCATGTTGGCGTTCCGTGTCGCGCGCTCCTGGTCGAAGAGCGCGCGTTCCGGGTCGGACGAAGCGCTGCGCGCGAGCCACGCCGACCGCGCGCTCTTCTGGTTCGGGCAGGCGCGCAAGCTGCAGCCGGCCATGCGGCACGTCCAGTTCGAGCGCGCGGTTCTCTACGACAGCGACATCGAGGACGTTCGAGATCCCACCCGCGCACGCGAGGCCTATGAGGCGTACGTGGCGGCGGTCACGGAGGCAGGCAGCGCGGGAGGCTCCGAGGCCGAGCGCTTGACGCTCGCGCGCGAACGGATCAAGGCCCTGTCCACGCCCAAGTGACCCCTCGCTCGCCGGGCGTACTCGAGCGGGCGTTCGCCTGCCGCGCGTAACCGTAACCGTCACCGACTCCTGCGGCGTGCGTTCCGGCAGGCGTTGACCGGACCATTCTGGCCGCGGTCGATACGAGTACGCCGGGGAGTGCCGACCCGTGGGCAGGCGACCTGATCGGTTACGGTTACGGCAACGGTGACGTTGGCGGGTGGAGCGCAACCGGTAGCCGAGCGGTTACTTCAGCACCACCGCGCCCTGATGCACTTCGCCTTCCGCGATGCACCAGGCCTTCACGACCAGACGGCTGGGCGGCTCGTCGCCCTTCCAGGGCAGGCGCACCTCGGCCTTGCCGTCCTTGAGCGTGAGCGTCACGCGCTGCAGGGCGCGGTCGTTCACGCGGGCGTGGTTCTTGCGGATCACGGCGAAACTGGCGGGGTCGCGCGGGTTCGCCACCGGGTCGGCCGTGCTGCGGTCGACGTTGCGCGGGACCTCCAAGCTGACCTGGACGGACGTGCCGTCGGGCAGCGCCGCGCCGATGCTCGCGTGGATCTCGCCGGCCGGCTGTGCGTACGTCGCCTGCACGGCAACGTCCGTGCGCGGGAAGGCGACCTTCAACGCCGGATCGCCGAGCAGCGTGTACATCAGGCTGCCCTCGACGAACAGGCGCCCGATGTCGTCGACGGCCGGAAGCAGCTTCAGCATCGGGCCGAACTTCGCGGCGAGCGCGGGCGCCTCCTTGCGCGACTGCGCGAGGATCGCGCCGATGCGGTCGAGGTCACCGCCCTTGCCCAGGTTGCTGGCGACGGCTTCTCCGATGAAGGCGTTGAAGACCGGGTGGCAGACGCGTGAGGCGCCCCAGTAGGCGACCGGTCCGTTCGGCCGCTTGAGCAGTGCTTCGCCGATGCCGTCCCCACGCGTCCCGTCGAACATGGCGGTCGTACACGCGAGTACGAAGACGATCGGCGGCGTGTTGCGGACGTCGACCTGCTCGACGTCACGCACGTGCAGGATGCCGAAGCGCTCCGCGCCGATGCGCAGCGTATCGAAGCCCTTCTCGAAGCCGTGGCCGACGTAGGTGAAGAACAGCGCGCCGTCGTTGAGGCCCGAGATGACCTTGGCCGACAGCTCGGGCGGCGGCCACAGGAACGCCGAGCGCGGATTGGCGTAGGTGACCTCCACGTCGTACGCCGGCGGGACCTGCCGCGCGAGGACGCTGCGGAACTTGCTCTCGATGAGCTTGTCGATGAGCGGGCTGAAGCGGCCTTCGCTGGTGATGAAGCGCAGCATGCGCCTGGAGGCGTGCACAGGCGGCTTGGTCTCGTAGCGGATGACGCGATCCACGTACGCCTGCATCTCCGCGGCTTTCTGGAACGGCAAGCGGCCGATGGCCGGCTCGTGCTGGCCGGCCTGGCCACGGACATAGAGCCGGTCGGACGACGTTGCGCCGTTGTACTTGGTGCGTGCCATCGGCGTGGGGATGGTCGCGTGGCGGGTCGGCAGCACGCGGTCGAGCGTTGCGTCCCCGGCGATCACGACGTAGTCCACGGGCACGTCCTTGCGCCGCGCCAGGTCCTGCAGGAAGCGGTGGTAGGCCGTCACCGGGCGTCCGGCGAGGAGTCCGTAGCGCTCCGACGCGAGGACATCGGTGGTGGTGACGACGGTCGAGGGCAGTCCGGACTTGGCGCGGTGCTCGGCGAGCCTGCGCGCCTGCTCCTCGAGCGCTGGGATGGAGAAGATGACGTGCCGCGCTCCGCGGGCCTTGGCCAGCGGATCCGGCCGGTCCTTGCCCCAGGCCGTCGGGGTGACGTCGTGCGCTTGCGCCGCAGCGATGAGCATCGCGCCCTCGTCGTCGAGGTTCCAGCTGACGGCGCCGTCGGTCCCGACCGCGGTCTGGTACCAGTCGTACTCGCCGTCGACCTCGCGCACGAGCAGGGCGTAGGGCTTGGCCCCGGGACTCGTGAGCTTGGTCGCGCCCGTGGGCGGCACACGCCAGGCCAGGGGTGCAGGGCCCGTGAGCTGCATGGCGGTGGGCCCGCGCAGCTCGAGGGTGTCGATCCAGATCCGGCCGCGGAAGCCGGAGACGTCCCGGTCCTCAGCCGGCGGCAGCTCCGGGGACTCGTCGCGCAGGAACAGGGGCGCAGTCGCCTCGGGCACGCTCGCCGCCGGGACCGGCCACGTGAGCCGGATGGCCGCTCCGCGTTTGCTGCGGACGCCCGCGGCGAGGCCGAGGTCGTGTCCGTTCCACACCGCGCGCACCTGCACGGCGCCAAGCGTGTTGGTGTAGACGAGCGCGGAGAGCTGCTGGTCCTTGCCACGCGCCGCCCCGGCCGGGTCGAGGGCCAACTCGACGCGTGAGCCGCGCTTGAGCATCGCGTAGAACCACACCGGCGTGACGCGGTCGTAGACCGCGGCCTTGGCGCTCGCCACGTCGCCCGACACGGTGTCGCGCTGGATCCAGCGCGTGACGGCGGCGAGCGGTGCGGTGCCTGTGCCCGCCGGCGCAGGCGCGGCGACGTCCACGGGCCGGGGCTTGGCGTGCAGCCGGAGCTCGAAGACAGCTCGCTGGGCCAGGGGCGCGTGGCTCAGGTAGCGCGGCGCGTGCTGCGCAACCAGGAAGACGAGGTCCTTCCCTGCGCCCTCGCCACGCCACGTCGGCACGCTGGAGCGGCCATCGAACACGCTGACGTGCGCTGCGCTTGGGGCCCCGAGGCGCTGGAGGTGCTCGCCCTTGATGCGGTGGAAGCCGTCACGGTGGACGAAGACGCGTCCGATCGTGCGCGTCCCCTCGCCGGCCGGCGTGGGGCCGCAGAAGAGCGGCAACAGGAGCAGACCGAGGAGGACGTGGCGCATTCCGGGATCCTATCCCGTCCTTCGGGGAGCGGAACGTCCGCCATCGGGCCGAGTTGACGCTAGGATGGCCGCCCCTGCAGGAGGAGACATCGCGTGAGCCCCGTCGTGCGCCTGCTTGTGGTGGCCTTCGTACGCCTGGCGATGATCTTCTTCGCCGGCTGGTTCGCCTTCAACGAGGACGCCCTGGGCGCCGGCGCGTCCATCGTCTCGCGCATCGGGCTGGTGCTCCTGTTCCTCGTGGGCTCGATCCTCCTGGGCGAGATCGACAAGCTCAGGACCCATTTCCGCCTGCTCATCGGGGCGCTGCGTGCCGCCGGTGGCCAGGGGGGCGCCGCAGCGGCGGTGGCCGGCAGCGGCCTGGACGTGGCCGATGGGGCCTCCGCAGATCCGAAGGCGTCCGTGGACATCCTCATTCGCGCCCTGGGAGCCCCTGACGACACGACGCGCACCAATGCGCACAAGCACCTCGTCCGGTTGACGGGCAAGAACCTGCCGCCGGAACTGGCGCTCTGGGAGCGCTGGTGGCAGGAGAACCGGGACCGCTACGAGGGACCGCCCTCTGGGGCCGCCTGAAGTGTCGATTGAGACGGAAAGTCCGGCAGGGGCGCGAGAGAAGGTGCAGGGGACAGCCGTTTCGTGAATAATCCCGCGAACCCGATGACCGGCTCAGCCAACCCCGCCTCCACATCGCCTGCCGCCGGTCTACCGGCGGTCTTGGCGCCGCTGCGCGAGGACCTCGACCGCGTCGGACGCTCGTACGTGGAGATCCTCGAGGACACCTCGCGGGAGAGCCGCGACATGGTGCGACACGCGGCCCGCTTCAACGGCAAGCGCCTGCGACCGGCCCTGACGTGCGCTGCGGCGCGGCTTTCAGGCAGTGACGTCACCGACGACGTGGCCACGGCGGCCGCGATCGTGGAGCTGATCCACACGGCCACGCTGGTGCACGACGACATCCTCGACAGCGCCGAGGTGCGGCGGAAGGTCGCTACCGTCAACGTGCGCTGGGGCAACCACGCCGCCGTGCTGGTGGGGGACG
>JAHEIK010000384.1:2241-4203 GCA_024639415.1 Planctomycetota bacterium | reverse complement strand
GCATCGTCATCGGGGTCGACTCCGGAGTCCGGCGGAAGCGTAGCGCCGTCATCTGTTCCATCGGCCCGCGAGTGGAGCGTCTTCAGGCAGGTGTTCGGGTGCGGGTGCGGGTGCGGGTGCCGTGCGTGCGCGCATGCCGGGCCGCTCGACATGCAAGGGCCCAATTGAAGCGGGGCGGGTGCGCCTCCCCCGGTGGGAGACGCGCCCGCCCCTCGGCGTCCGCCAGCGTGCGCTGCCCGCTAGGCGGCAGTCTTCCTGGGCGTGAGCTTCCAGAGCTCGGTCTGCTTCTCGTCGAGCTCCTTGATCGCGGTGCGAACCTCATCGAGCTCGTCCTTGATCTTCTTCAGGTCCTTCTCGGCCTTCGTGCCCTTCTCGTCGGCCAGGCGCTCCTCCTTCTCGCGGAGGACCTTCTCCTCGTTGTGCAGCTTGTCGCGCTCGTTGAGGATCTTGAGGTGGCCCTTGACGAGCTTGTCGAGCTTCTCCTTGTAGAACTTGCCCGCAACGCCCTTCATCGCCTTGTAGACGGAGCTCACCTTGATCTTCTTCTCTTCGATGACCTGCACCCTCTCCTTGATGGGGTCGACGACGAGCACGCGCGGCACGGTCTTGCCGTGACCGCCGAGGATGAGGTCCTCGTCGGCGTTCTCGGGCGCGACGCGCACGGCCGCGAAGGCCTTCATGGCCAGGCCGATCTTCTCGTTCTTGAAGACGATCTCCTCGATCTTCTCGAAGTCGGCCATCGACGCCGTGGGATCGGCCACGAAGACGACGACGGGCTTCTTCAGCGCGCTGAACGGTGAGACCTCTTCGGCCTCTTCATCCACCGACTCGCCGGTGACGACCTGATCCGGCTTCGCGAGGTAGTCGATCGTCTTCCACTTGATCTTGATGGCGTCGAGGCTCGCGGGCGACCGCCCGCTCTGCGCAGGGCATCACCCGGCCTCGGCGGGGACGCTGCCGAGGAAGCCGAGCGAGATGCCCAGCAACCCGAGGAAGAGAAGCGGGAGAACGAGGCGCTGACTCATGACGGACTCCGATCTGCGAGTGCAGAGCGGGCCTCCGCACCCGATTCTCCGAACGCTGGCTCCCCCAGAGTCGCACGCACCGGTCGAGGACGCAAGCCCCCTCGGGCCGCGCCCCACCGGGCGCAGCGGCCCGAATTGAAGCGAGGGGCGGGCCACCAGCGGTGGCCCGCCCCTCGGACGGAGTCTCGACCCAGCGGGTCGTCGGGTCAGCTGCGCCGGATCAGGCGGCAGGGTCCTTGGGCGTCAGCTTCCAGAGCTCGACCGTCTTCTCGACGAGCTTGGTCAGCTCCTCCTTGACCTCGTTCATCTCCTTGCGGAGCTTCTCGAGATCCTTCTTCGCCTTGGCCGAGTCCTCGTCGGCCAGACGACCTTCCTTCTCCTGGAGGGTCTTGACCTCGTTGGAGAGCTGATCCTGCTCGGTGAGCATCTTCAGGTGCGTCTTGACGAGCTTGTCGAGCTTCTCCTTGTAGAAGGAGCCGGCCGTGGCCTTCATCAGCTTGTAGAGGCCGCTGACCTTGATCTTCTTCTCTTCGAGGACCTTCACCTTCTCCTTGGCGGGGTCGACGACGAGGAGGCGCGGCACGGTCTTGCCGTGACCGGCGAGGATCGGGTCGCTGTCGGCGTTCTCCGGCGCGATGCGCAGGGCATCGAAGGCCTTCATGGCGAGACCGATCTTCTCGTTCTTGAAGACGACGGTCTCGATCTTCTCGAAGTCGGCCATGCTCGCGGTCGGGTCGGCGATGAAGACGACGCAGGGCTTCTTGACGGAGGCGAAGATCGAGGGCGCCTCGGCGTCCTCCTCGACGGACTCACCCGTCGCGACGGCCTCGCCCTTGGAGAGGCGATCGATGGTCTTCCACTTGATCTTGATGGCGTCCAAACTGGCCGCACTACGACCGCTGCATCACCCAGCGTCCGCGGGCGGGGTACCGATGAA
>JAHEIK010000384.1:451-2231 GCA_024639415.1 Planctomycetota bacterium | reverse complement strand
CCGCAGCCTCCACCTGCCATAGGCTTCTCGCGTACGATGAATCGTACACATGGGACCTGACGATTGCGGAAGCCTGCATGTTCCGGGTCTTTCGTCCCTCATGGCAGCTCGGAGCGCCCATCGTGGACCCGCGTCCCGCCCCCTGGCACCGTCCGGACCCCCTGCCGCTCCCGCTCGTCACGCCCCGGACCGTGATCGACGTGCTGCTCGACGACGACGCCCCGGGTCTCCTCGAGGCCCTCGAGGCCAGCCGGGAGGGGCTGCTCGCGTGGACGCCGGCCGCCCGGGGCGTGCCCCGCGACGAGGCGGGGGTCCTCGACGTGATCCGCGAGCTCGCCCGGCGGCGCGGCCACGCGCATCCCGAGGGCTACGACCTGGCGATCTTCGATCGCTCGGCGGCGCGACGGGTGCTGGGCGGCACGGGCTTCTTCTCCCTCGACGAGACCCACCGGCAGGCGGAGGTGGGCTACTGGCTGCGGGACGACGAGCAGGGCCGGGGCCTGTGCACGGAGGCGGTCGGGCACCTGATCTCGTCCGGCTTCGACCGCTGGGGCTTCCGCCGCCTCCTCGTCGGCACGGACGCGAGCAACGAGGCGTCGGTGCGCGTCGCCGAGCGGCTCGGCCTGAGGAAGGAGAGCCACGAGATCCGGTCGCGCTGGATCCCGGGACGCGGCTGGAGGGATCACGCAGGCTTCGCCGTGCTCGCCGACGAGTGGGACCATGATCGCCATCGCGGTCCGGCCGCCTGAGGGCCGGGCGCCAGGAGCCCGCGCATGCCCGACGACCCCAAGGCCTACGCCGCCGACCACCCCGCGATCGCCCCCTACGTCGAGGCGCTGCTCGCGCCGGAGGATGCGGTGCTCGCGGAGATCCGCGCCCGCAGCGCTGCGGCGGGCCTGCCCGACATCGCGGTCGGCCCGTTCGACGGCCGGCACCTCGAGGTCATCGCGCGGTCCGCGGGAGCGAAGCGGATGATCGAGGTCGGCACGCTGGGCGGCTACAGCGCGGTGTGCCTCGCACGCGCCCTGCCCGACGACGGACACCTCCACACCTTCGAGCTCGAGGCCGCGCATGCCCAGGTCGCACGGGAGTCGCTGCGCCTGGCGGGCGTGCTGGACAAGGTCACGATCCACGTCGGCCCGGCGCTCGAACGCCTCGCCGACGTCGAGGCCGACGGCCCCTTCGACCTCGTGTTCCTCGACGCCGACAAGGCCGGGTACCCGGACTATCTCGCGTGGGCCGAGCAGCACGTGCGCCCGGGCGGCACGCTGCTGGCGGACAACGTGTTCCGCAAGCCGCGCGGCCGCGAGATGGCCGACGTCATCCACGCGTTCAACGAGCGCCTGGCGCACTCCGGCCTCTGGCGCGCCACCTTCCTGCCGCTGGAGGACGGGCTGGCCTTCGCCGTCCGACTCTGAGCGCTCCGGACGCGGGACGGCGGCCCGCCTACGGGTCGCGCTGGATGACGTAGGGGTAGAGCAGCGTGCCGACGGCCCTGAGGCCCTCCACCTGCTCGTCGGTCAGCCCCCCCATGGCCAGGACGCGTTCGATGGCGGCCGACTGGGCGC
Organism: Planctomycetota bacterium; assembly: GCA_024639415.1. Lineage (GTDB taxonomy): Bacteria > Planctomycetota > PLA2 > PLA2 > JAEUHO01 > JAHEIK01. The sequence continues at coordinate 663 of JAHEIK010000384.1, read as the reverse complement.
GCGCGCGGGCCTGCACGGCGTCGACGTGCGGGAACCGCAGGTCCACGGAGCGCTGAGGCAGCGGGTCGTAGGCGCCCGGGATCTCGTCGACCCAGCGCTCGCCGATCCACGCGTAGCCCGACGCGTCTTCCAGCTCCACGCCCGCCTGGTCCAGCAGCGCGGCGAGCAGCTTCGTCTGCATGTCGTCGCGCGCCTCGGCCTCGACGGGCCGC
>JAHEIK010000384.1:0-441 GCA_024639415.1 Planctomycetota bacterium | reverse complement strand
CAGGATGTAGGCCAGGGCCGGCGACAGCAGGTCGAGCTTCAGGCGGCCCTCCGTCTCGGGACGAAACAGCACCGCGTGCTGCTCCTCGGTCAGCACGTTCTTCACCGAGGCGAGGAAGCGCAGCTTCGCGTCCACCTCGCCGACGAGCGCTGCGAGCGCGGACGAAGGCGTCACGGCCGCAGCGCGGCGCCGCTCGCCGACCCAGGCGTCGCCCACGGTCTTGATGGCGAGCTCCTGATCGTGCGTGAGGGGCTTGCCCGCATCCCGCAGCGCGGCGCGGATCATGTTCGAGACGACGGCCGGATGGGTGTACGCACCGTTGGGCGTGGAGTCCTCCATCTCCGCGCCGAACGCCACGGCGAAGAGGGCCAGGGGCGTGTTGTGCTTCACGATGCGCTGCTGGAAGCCGGGGCCCATGTCCTCGCCGGCGATGACCTTCTC
>JAHEIK010000383.1 GCA_024639415.1 Planctomycetota bacterium | reverse complement strand
TGGCGACGCTCGCTCTCCTGGCCCCCGGTCGTTCGGCCCCCGCAGCCCAGGATCTGGCGGCTTCCGGAGGGCTGCGCCTAGGCGCCGAGGGTGCTACCGGGCCCTCCGAGGCCTCTGCCGCAAGCCGCGCCGAGCAGCGGGCTCGGGGCCACGAGCGGCGCGCCGACGCCGCTGCGGACGTCCGCACGGCGCTGAACCTGCCCCCGGACGGGCCGTTGGACCCCAAGGAGGTGGCTGAGCGGCTCAGCGACCCGGCGGCCCGCAAGAAGGCCCGGGAGGCCGCGGGCGACGGCTCGGACCTGTCCGAGCAGCTGAACGGATCGAACACCTCCGGTGAGGCCGTGGCTCGCCTGATCGAGCGCGGCGAGGACAATCGTGGCGAGGCGTCGCGGACACGCCGGGAGGCCGCCGGGGCTCGGGCCCGACTCGGTGTTCCGGCGGTGCCGCCCGCCCGTCGGGACGTGGTGCAGCAGTATCTCAAGCTCATCGACCGGGAGCGCGCCCGCTAGCGGCTCGCGGCAGAGAAGACCCCCATGACCAAACCCAAGACCGGTGTCTGGCTGATCGGCGCGTGCGGCGCCGTCTCGACGCTGACCTGTGTCGGCGCCCGGGCCATCGCACGCGGGCTCAAGCCGCCCATCGGCGTCCTCACCGAGAGCCCCCTCTTCGCCGGGCTGGATCTGCCCGGGGTAGACGACCTCGTCTTCGGCGGCCACGAGGTGCGGGACACCGACATGCACTGCGCAGCACGCGAGTTCCGCGACCGCGCCGGCATCCTCGACCAGCCGCTGCTCAGCGTGCTGCACGAAGACCTCGCCGCCATCGATCGCAACCTGCGTCCCGGCTACATCGTGAATCCGACGACGGCCGTGAAGGAACTCGCCAAGAACGGCAAGGTCGCGCGCGCCCGCAGTCCGGGCAAGGTCGTCGAGGGCATCCAGAAGGACCTGCGTGAGTTCCAGGAGCGCAACGAGCTCGAGACGGTGATCGTCATCAACCTCTCGAGCACGGAGCCGCCCGGGCACCTGCCGATCGAGTACGCCGACCTGGAAGCCTTCCGCAAGTCGCTGGCGAGCCCGCGGCCGCGCAAGGGCGTCACCGCGAGCGTGCTCAACGCGTATGCCGCCCTCGACGCCGGCTTCCCGTTCATCAACTTCACGCCGTCGCCTGGATCCACCATCCCGGCCCTCATGCAGCTCGCGCAGGAGCGCGGCGTCCCGCACATGGGCTCCGACGGCAAGACCGGCGAGACCCTGGTCAAGACGGCGCTCGCCCCCCTGTTCGCAGGCCGTGCCCTGCGGGTCCTCTCGTGGGAGGGCTACAACATGCTCGGCAATCGCGACGGGTTCGTGCTGAACGACCCGCACGCGAAGGAGAGCAAGATGCGCTCCAAGGACCGGGCGCTGCGGCAGATCCTCGGTGACGAGGACACGCACTCCTCGGTCACGATCGACTACGTGCCGAGCCTGGACGACTGGAAGGTCGCCTGGGACTACATCCACTTCGAGGGCTTCCTCGGCGCGCGCATGGCCATGCAGTTCACGTGGCAAGGCAACGACTCGGCGCTCGCCGCGCCGCTCGTGCTCGACCTGGCACGCCTCGCCGCCTTCGCCCAGCGCAAGGGCGAGAGCGGGCTGATGACGTGGGCCGCGGCCTACTTCAAGAGCCCTGCTGCCGTCGAGGACCAGAGCTTCGTGAAGCAGTTCGCCCTGCTCGAGACGTACGTCGCACGCCATCGCGAGGGAGCGAAGCGCTCGAAGAAGTCGCAGTAGTGGCGACGACCGGCGAGGAACGACGCGCCCAGCTCGCCGAGGCACGGGTCTACCTGATCCTCACGGTGTGCGACGACGAGGGCGCGTGGCGCAGCCCGCTCATGGAGGCGCTGCGCAGCGGCGCCGTCGACGTGCTGCAGCTCCGGGACGTGCGCGCCGACGAGCGCCGCACGTACTTCCTCGCGGGCTCCTTGCAGATCCTCTGCCATGCCTTCGGCGTGCTCTTCCTGCTCAACGACCACCCGGACCTGGCGGCCGAGCTCGACCTGGACGGCGCGCACGTCGGACAGGAGGACATGCCCCCCTCCGAAGCCCGCGTCCTCCTCGGACCGGACCGCCTGTTGGGACTCTCGACCCACGACGCAGGCGAGATAGAGGGCGCGCTACGCATGGGCGTGGACTACGCCGGCCTCGGCCCGTGCTTCCCCACGGACACGAAGACCCTGGAGCGGACGCCGGGCGGAGGTGACCTCGTTGCGTCCTGCCGCGCCGCTGCGGGCGATCTTCCCGTCTTTCCGATCGGGGGCATCACGCCGGCGAACATCGCGACGCTCGTAGCGGCCGGGGCGCGCCGGGCCGCCGTGGGCGCGGGCATTCTCGGCGCCGAGGATCCGGCCGCGGCCGCACGGGCGCTGCGTGAGGCACTGTCCGCCCGGTAAGCTGGTCGGATGCGCAAACCCGCACCCGGCCCCGTGCGTCGCCTCCCGGCCCTCTTCGCCGCCCTGCTCGTGCTGCTCGTCGCCGCGCCCGTCGTCCTGCGCGCAGGCGCGGAAGCCAACGGTGAGGATGCCGCAGGCATCGAGGAGCAGCTGAACCAGGCGAAGGACCTCGAGCAGATGAAGCGGGACCCCGAGGCCGCGCTGGCGATCTACCTGAAGCTCGCTCGCCGGACGGACCTCGCCGGCGAGAGGAAGGCTGCCGTCCTGGGCGGCGCCGCCCGCTGCCACGAACGCGCCGGCAGCCTCGACGAGGCCGCACGCTTCTGGGAGCGCATCATCGCCGACCAGGACCTGCCCCTGACGCTGCGCCAGTGGGCGACGACGAAGATGCTGGAGAAGACCGCACGTGACCAGGACAGCGGCACCGGCAGCGACGACGCGACCATGCGAGAACGCGCCCGGCTGCGTACCGAACAACGCAAACGCGCGCAGGAGAGCCTCGACGAGGCCCGCCAAGCGCTGAAGGCGCGGCGCTTCGAGGACGCGACCCACCTGTGCCTGCTCGCGCTCAAGCTCGACCCCGACAACAACGTCGCACCGCGGCTGTTGGACGAGATCGAGGCGCAGCGGCCGGACCTCGGCAACGTGCTGGGCCGGCTCATCAAGTTCGTGCAGACCAAGGAGCTCGAAGAGTTCGAGTGGCTGCGCACGGAGGTGGGCAACATCGGGCGCGCGGCGCGACTGGCGTTCGACCGCAAGGACTGGCGCGAGTCCGACCGCCTCTACCGCATGGCCATCGGGCTGATCGACGACAGCGGCTTCCTGACCCTGGGCGCCACCGTCGACACGGGAAGCCTGGGCGAGGTCCGCGCGCGGCTGCTGCACTTCCTCCGCGCGACGCACGACGGAGGCAAGGCCGACGGACTGTCCTTCGAGCCCGAGCCCGAGACGCCCGACCTCGAAGCCCGGAAGGGCAGCGGCGCCCGCGCGCTGTTCGGCACGCTCGCGGACATGTTCACGCCGCGCGACGACGGCGCGGAGTCCCTGCACTTCTTCGAGTTCGCGCCGGAGTTGAAGCGCGGCGGCCGCAAGCCGCTGGTCACGTCGAACTTCGTGCCGGGCCTCAAGGCCGAGCACGCACTGGGAACGCTGAGCCGCGCTCGCTGGGCCGAGCGCTGGATCCGCCGCCACATCGGCGCGCGCTGGATGAGCGCGGACGAACTCGCTCGGCGCGGGGTCGAGGAGGGCAGCCGTCGCAAGCGCCGGCGCATCCTGATCCGGGTCGGCAACCTGATCTGCGCGCAGCACGGCGACCAGGCCCATAGCCGGATCGAGGCGCTGCAGCGCTCCTTCGGCAAGGCACCGCCCCCGATCCGCATGGACGTGCGGATCTTCGCCGTCGACACGGCTGGCGCGGTGCGCGCGGCCGAGGCGCTTCGCACGCGCGCAGGGCCGCGCGACTCGGGCCTGGATCACGTTGTGGCCGGCACGCTGCTCGCCGAGTCGGTGACGGCATTGAAGGGCCTGCAGGGGGTCTCGCCGCTCGGCCACGCCCAGGTGCTGCTCTCGGGCGAGACCAGCGTGATGCTCGAGCTCACGCGCTTCACCGCGGAGCATCCGGCGTACTACAAGGTGCCGGAGCCGGGGCTCACGATCGAGGACGAGAACGCGCGCTACGGCCTGTGGCTCGACCTCTACGCCGAGGACATGCCGAACAGGACGCGACCGGGCAACGATCGCAGTGCGCTGTCGCTGCGCGCGCGGGTGACGCAGCCG
>JAHEIK010000058.1 GCA_024639415.1 Planctomycetota bacterium | reverse complement strand
CCCGGCCGCTGTGCTCCAGTGCCGCGCACAGCATGAGGACAAGCAGCACGAAGAGCGGCTGGAGGGCCATGCGGAAGAGCCTGAGGCCACCGACGCCCGCCTCCTGCCCAGGCAGGCGGATGGCGCTGTACATCAAGCCACTCGTCATCCCCGCGAGGAAGCTGAACGCGTACGCGCCGAACCACGCGGCCGCCGGCAGGAGCGCCGAGAGCCCCAGGTCCAGGGGCATCCCGCTGGCAAAGGAGAGCGAGCGCGAGGGCCACGGCATGCCGCCCATCCAGAAGGTCCGGACGTACTCCTCGAGCATGACGCAGGTCGCGACGGCGAGTGCGAACGGGGCGCGACGCGCCGCCGCCCAGCGGATGGCACCGCCCATGAGCACGTAGATCGGGCCCAGCACGAGCGCGCAGCCGAGCACCTGCACCGGGTGGATCTCGCCCAGCCAGCGCAGGGCGAAGCCGAAGTGCAGCATCCCGTACATCCACGCCCAGCGCTTCCAGCGCTTGCCGTCATCGAGGAACAGGATGACCAGGAACGGCACGTCCACGATCAGGACGAGAAACGGCAGGGGCCCCGGCGGCAGCGACAGCAGGTCGAGCGCGAGGCCGATGCAGAGGAAGCCGATGTAGCCGAACGCCCCCGCGTGGAACCAGCCCGTGAACGGCGCGAGCAGGAGGCGCGGCAGCGACCGGGCCCGCAGGCGTGGCGAAGGTGTCGGCTGCGAGTTCGGATCGAGATCTGAGTTCATCGAGTCACCCGTAGGGGCATTGGGAGCCTGAGCGCAGCGCAGGCGAGTCTTCGCCCGACCCGTGCCGCTCCAAGGGATCTCACAAGAGCCATCACGACGCCCCCCACAACAGGGCCGCTTCGTGCAGCGGAATCGCGTCGAGCAGGGCCGACCCGTCGGCGGGCGGGGCGGCGTCCTCCGGAAACACGATGAGCGCGTCCCCACTCGCGAGCCCGAATGGATCGCCCGAACCGCGCCAATCGCAAGGCGCGGCACGCAGCGTCCCGTCCGGCTCGCTCGCCAGCGACACGGGACGGAAGCGACGCCGCGGCCCCGGCTTGCCCCACGAGCCCTCGTAGCGCACGCGCAGCGTGCGGCGCGGCGCCAGCCCCATGCCGAGCAGCGAGCGCAGGGCAGGCACCACCAGCACCTCGAAGCCGACGAACGTGCCCGCCGGATTGCCCGGCAGGCCGAAGACGAGCGTGCGTTCCTTCACACCGAGCCAGATCGGACCGCCCGGCTGCACCGACCAGCGGTGGAACAGGCAGCGCACGCCCTCCGCCTCCAGCGCACCGGGTACGAGATCGAGATCGCCACGACTGACGCCGCCCGACAGCAGCAGGACGTCGTGCTGGAGCCCCTGGCGGATGGCGGCGCGCAGGGCGTCCACGTCATCCCGCGCGATGCCGAGGTCCACGGGCTCCGCCCCGACACGCAGGCACTGCCCGACCAGCGCGGCGTTGTTGCTGTTGCGGATGGCGCCCGGGCCGGGGGCGTGATCCACGGGCACCAGCTCGCTCCCGGTGCCGATGAGCGCAACCCGCGGTCGCTCCGCTACGGGCACCTGCGCGCAGCCGGCCGACGCCAGCGCACCCAGCGCAGCAGGCGTCACGGGCGAGCCCGCCCGCAATACGACGTCATCCGCACGTACGTGCGCACCGCGCTCGACGATGTTGCCGGGTGCGCGCGGCACGCGCTCCACCGTCACCTGCGCGCCGTCCTCGCTCGTCCACTCGAAGGGCACGACGCAGCGCGCACCGTCGGGAACCGGCGCACCGGTCATGACGCGGGCGGCGTCGTCACCGGCGAGCGGCGCGCTCGGAACGTCGCCTGCCATGACGGCCTGCACCACGCGGAAGCGGGCTCCGGGCGCGACCTTGTCCGTCGCCAGCGCGAAGCCGTCCATCGCTGCGCGCCGAAACGGCGGGACGTCGTGATCCATGCGGACGTCCTCGGTCAGGATGCGCCCCACGGCCTCGGCCAGCGCCACGGACGTACTGCGCGTGCGGAGCGTCCCCGCGGCCTCGGTGAGCAGGGCGAGAGCCTCTTCCACGGTGCGCATGGGGGGATGGTACTCCCAGCCGTGCCCGTGCCCGTGCCTCTCCGCTCTGCCTCTGCCCGTGCCTCTGCCTCTGCCCGTGCCTCTGCCGCCGCTCCGTCGCCCGGTCACGCGCCACGCCGCGCGAACGCTGGATTGGGCGGGCACGCGGCCGCGCGCTACACGCGCGACCTTGGGCCGCCCCTACGCGGGTGCTGACGACGGCCGATCGGGGCCCAACTCCATGTCCATCGGCACGGCTGAGACCGACTGCGTACGAACCTCGGAGAGCGGATACCATCCTGCTCCTCGAAGGATCTTTCCCATATGGCGCCCCACACGATCCCCGCGACCCTCGCCGGTGACGGCCTCCGCGTCGCCGTCCTCACCGCGCAGTGGCACGGCGCGATCACCGCGCGCCTGCAGATCGCGGCCTTCCACACGCTGGGCGCCGCCGGCGTGAAGGAAGAGGACGTGCTCGTCCTGGAAGTTCCGGGCGCCTACGAGCTACCCCAGGTGGCAGCCTGGGTCGCGCGCGGCGGGGACGCCGATGCCATCGTCGCGCTGGGCTGCGTCATCCGTGGCGAGACTCCGCACTTCGACTTCGTCGCCGGCGAGTGCGCCCGCGGACTGCAGCAAGTGGCGCTCGAGACAGGCATCCCCGTCACGATGGGCGTCATCACGGCGGACACGCTGGAGCAGGCCGAGGCCCGCTCCAGTGAGACGACGGGCAAGGGTGGCAACAAGGGCGTCGAGGCCGCCGACGCGGCCGTGCGCATGGCCGCGCTCTACCGCGGCCTCGAGAAGCGGAGGCGACAGCCGTGAGGATGCGCACCCGCGCGCGCGAGCTCGCGCTCCAGTTCCTGTTCCAGGTCGACTTCCAGGGCGACGGCTACGTCGAGGACCTCGACCGCTTCCTGGACGAGCAGCTCTGGGGCAAGGAAGGCACGACCGAAGCGAAGATCTACGCGCGGGAGCTCGTGCGCGGCGTGATCGAACACCGCGAGGCCATCGACGAGCTGCTCGCCAAGGCGGCGAGCAACTGGGAGCTCGACCGCATGGCGGCCATCGACCGCAACGCGCTGCGCATCGGCTGCTACGAGCTGCTGCACAACGACGACATCCCCACCAAGGTCGCCATCAACGAAGCGATCGAGCTGGGCAAGCGCTTCTCGACGGAAGCCTCCGGCGGCTTCGTGAACGGCATCCTGGACCGCATCCGCAAGGATCAAGGCCTCCGGGCCTAGAGGAACGGCAGCATGGGTTTCTTCCGCAAGATCAAGGACGGCCTCGCCAAGACGCGCAAGCGCTTCGCGACCGGCCTCAAGGCCGTGCTCTCTCTCGGCCGCAAGGTGGACGAGTCGCTGCTGGAGGAGCTCGAGGACGCCCTGATCGAGGCCGACGTCGGCCCCGGCACGTCCAGTGAGCTGGTCGAGGCCGTGCGTCAGGCCAAGGAGAAGCTGCCCGCCGCCGAGGACGTGCGGGCCTTCCTCCAGAAGGAGGTCGCCGAGCGCCTGCGCAGCGGCGGCACCGAGCTCGCAAGGAACGCGGATGGACCGACCGTCGTGCTCGTGTGCGGAGTGAACGGCTCGGGCAAGACCACGTCGATCGGCAAGCTCACGAAGTACCTGAGCTCGCAGGGCCACAAGGTCGTCTTGGGTGCTGCCGATACCTTCCGCGCGGCGGCGGTCGAGCAGCTCACGATCTGGAGTGAGCGCAACGGCGTCGACATCATCAAGCAGTCCACCGGCGCCGACCCGGCTGCGGTGGCCTTCGACGCCTGCCAGGCGGGACGCGCCCGCGGCGCCGACTACGTGATCCTCGACACCGCCGGCCGCCTGCACACGCAGGAGAACCTCATGGCGGAGCTCGGCAAGATCCGCCGGGTGGCCGGCAAGGCGATCCCCGGCGCGCCGCACGAGGTGCTGCTGGTGCTCGACGCCACCACCGGCCAGAACGCCGTGCGGCAGGCCGAGCTGTTCAACAAGACAGCCGAGGTCACGGGCCTGTTCGTCAGCAAGCTCGACGGCACGGCCAAGGGCGGCGCCGTGATCGCGATCCGGGACACCGTGGGCGTGCCCGTCAAGTTCATCGGGCTGGGCGAGCAGATCGACGACGTCGAGCCGTTCGACCCCGACGCGTTCGCGGCAGCCCTTTTCGAATGAGCGAGGGGCCCGCCGGCGTCCGAGGCCCCATGACCGGCTCCGCCGACCGCCGCCCCGTTCTCGCAAGTCTCCTGGCCGTGGGTGCCGCCGTCGTCCTGCTGGCCGGCGTGCCTGCCTTCGTCCGCGAGCAGATCTTCACGACCGGCTACGCGCTGCGTGCCGTCGCGCTGGCCGTGCTGGCCGCGGGTGCGCTGTTCGCGGCCTGGGCCGGACCGGGCACGCGCCCCACGCTCGGCTACCTGCGCGCCGCGGCGCTGCTGCTGCCGCTGCTCGTAGGCGTCCTCGGCCTGCCGGCCTTCGACGGCACGTGGGACGGCGCTGCCCGCCACGGCTACACGTGGGTGCTGCTCGCGCTCTGGCCGCTCGCGCTGCTGTGGACGTGGCGCTCGGACGACGAACCGCGCCAACTGCTGACATGGCTCGTGGGCGCAGGAGCGCTCGCCGCGCTCTGGGCCCTGATTCCCGTCATCCGCGGCGAGGCAGCCATCGGCCCGTTCGGCCGGACCGGCGTAGCAGGACCGGTCTTCGGTGCGCTCGCGGCACCGGCGTTCTTCTTCGCCCTGGGCAAGCGCAGGTGGCGCTGGACCTGGCTGCCGCTCGTGGTGATCGTCGCCGCGTGCCTGCTGACACGCAGTCGCACCGGCATCGCGGCGGGCGTCCTGGGCTTCTCGCTCGCGCTCGCCGTCGGCTTGCCGAGTGCGATCGCGCGCCGTCGCATGCGCCTTGCGACCGCGGGCTTGGTCGTGATCGGCAGCATCCTGGCGCTGCTCGTGACGAGCGCGTCGGCGAGTCGCACGGTCGAAGTCCGCATGGGTCTGCACCGCGCGTCGCTTGCCTCCATCGGCGAGGCGCCGCTGCGTGGGCACGGTCTCGGCGCATACCCCGTCGAAGCCATCCAGCACCGCGACCTCGCCGAGGCGCGCCTCGAGCCGCGTCGCCGCGCCACGCACGCGCACAACGACTACCTGCACGCGAGCGTGGAGGGCGGCGCCCCCGCCGGCCTGCTCCTGCTCGCCTTCGTCGGCATCCTCACCCTGTTGGGACTGCGCGGCGGTGGGCCGCGTCCCCAGCAGGCGGCGGCAGCAGGCATCATCGCGACGCTGGGCATCGCGGCGCTCGGCGACGGCGTGCTCGTCGATCCCGCGCCCGTCTTGCTGCTCGGTTCGGCTGCGGCCATCGCGCTGCGCGGCGCAGGGGGCAAGGTCAGCGGCGCCGGCTGGCTGCCGCAGGTGCCGCTGGTCGCCGGCGCGTTCCTGGCCCTGGCGCTGGCGTTCGTGCTCGCGAAGGACGCGCTCGCCGACCGCGAGCTGATGCTCTACCGCACGGCGATTGCAGAGGACGTCACACCGGAGCAGGCCGAGCGCGCCGCCAAGCGCCACCTAGAGCAGGGGGCCCTGACGTGGCGCGCTGCGCATCCCGAGGCGCTGTTTCGCCTGGGGGTGCAGCAGGCCAGCGCAGGTGCCTACGACGCCGCACGCGCGACGTACCGCGCGGCACTGCGCGCGGATCCGGGCATGACGGAGGCGCGGCTGGACCTCGCCCAGGTCTACCGGCTGGAGGAGCGCTACGACGACGCACGCACCGTGCTGCTCGAAGCCGAGCGCCGCGATCCGACGCGCTTCGACGTGCCACGCCGCATGCAGGAACTCGTCCTGGGTCCGGAGCCCGTCCCCGGCGATGCGCCCACCCCCTTCGACGAGATCGAGGCGCTCCGCTGGATGAACAAGGCGCGCGGCCTCGCGCCCGACCGCTTCGAGAACGAACTCGACGAAGCGCGCTTCGAGCGCCGCCGCGCGACGAGCGCGAGCGGCTTCGCGCGCGCCGGGGCACTCGTGCGCAAGGCGCGCGTGAAGGCACCGGGAGATCCGCAGCGGCCCCCGGCCGAGGTCCTGCTCGAGTCCTTCCGCCTCTCGGAGGTCGAGGACCGCGCGTCCGACCTCTTCCATGCGAGCGTGCTGATGAACGCGCTGCTACGCAACCCACGACCGGCCCGTCGCTTCGAGGCCGAAGCCGAGCGCTTCATGGACTTGGGCGCGCAGCGCGAAGAGGACGCACGGGAAGCGGCGAGCGCCGAGTCCCCGACCGCGGACATGCGTGCGGCCGATCGCGCCTACGCCGCCGCGGCCGTGCGCTTCACGGCGCTGCTGTACGCGGGGCGCATCAACGCCGACGCGTTCCTGCTGCGCGCGCGGGCCGACAAGGTCGCCGCGCGTTGGCGCGCAGCGCTGGCCCGCTATCGCAGCCTCTTGGCGTGGACCCTGCCGCCGCAGCGCAGCGACAAGCAGGTCACGCGCCTCGACGCGCCGCGCCGGCTCGAGGAGATCGCCCGCGAGGGTGATCTCCTGTTGGAAGCGGCGTCGATCGCCCACCACACGGACAAGCTCCTCGCCGCCTTCTACCGGACCCGCGGTCAGCTGCGGATCGGCGTGGAGTTGTTGGCGAAGGGCGATCCGGCCATGGCGGAGATCCGCCTGCGCAGCGCCCTGGGCACGGATCCCAACCTCGCGGACGCGCACTTCGGTCTCAGCCGCGCCCTGGCGCAGCAGGGCCTTGAGGAGCAAGCGGAGGCCTCCCTGCTGGAGTCGATCCGCCTCAAGCCCGAGCTCAAGGGCCCGGCGCTGGCCGAGCCCGATCTGGCCGCGATTCGCAAGCGGACGGCGGTTCGCACCCGTCTGGGCCTGCCGTAGGGGCACAGGGAGCCTGAGCGAGCGCAGCGAGTCGAAGGCGAGTCTTTGCCCGGCCCGTCCCGGCAACGTGGCCCATCCGCACCCCGCCGCCCACCTGGATCGGCCGCCACCCCCATCCGTAGCGGCCTCGCCCTACCCACAGACCTCCCGTGACACAGTGTCTGCAAACAGCCGTTAGGATGCGTTCCTAGCTATCAGCCCCAGGTAGCGAGAGGAGCGCCCATGCGTAGGCACCCCGAAGGACGGTCGCGTTTTGCCCTGCGGAGGCTCACCCTCCCTGCCGTCGTCGCTATCTGCTTCGTCCTGGGGCTGGCCCTGGCGCTGGTCACGGCGCCCCCCGAACAGGCTCGCGCCAAGACCATGGACCTGGACAAGCCGCTGAAGCTCACGCCCCGTGAGCGGGCTCGCGTCGAGTTGGGCAGGCGCCTCTTCTACGAGCCGCTGGCCAGCCGTTCCGGCAATGTGTCGTGTGCATCGTGCCACGCGCCTGACCACGGCTTCTCGGATCCGGACGCGGTGAGCCTCGACGACGTCGGCACGACGCCGCGCCACAGCCAGACCATCATCGACAGCGCCTTCAACCCCTCCGTGCACTGGGACGGCGAGTTCGGCTCCGTGGAGGAACTGGTCGCGCGGCGCCTAGGCAGCTCCGCCTCGGTCTACTACAGCCCGCGCACGCCGCGCACCCCGCGGCGCCCGCGCCCGCCCACGGTCACGCCGCGCGTGATTGCGCGCGCCGACGGCAACCTGCTCGGGGACGGCGTGCTCGGCAAGCCCGCGCGGCGCACGTTCCGCAAGACGTTCCCCCTCGCAGGCAGCCTGCGGAGCAGCATCCCCGCCGTGCTCGGCCGCGACGGGCGCTACAAGGAGGCCTTCAAGGCGGCCTTCGGCAAGGAGGACGCGACGCTCGAGCGCGTCTCGCTCGCGATCGCCGCCTACTGCTACACGCTGGACAGCACCGAGGCCCCGTACGACCGCTACCGCAAGGGCGACAAGCAGGCCCTCACGCCCGCGGCGCAGCGCGGCATGCTGCTCTTCGCGGGCCGCGCAGGTTGCGCGGACTGTCACCTCATGGACGGGGAGCACGCACTCTTCACGGACTTCGCATTCCACAACACGGGCATCGTCCACGAGGCCATCACGCGCCACACGGCCGAGCTCCTCGTCGAGGACGAGAACGGCAAGCTCATCCGCACGCCCATGGCGCCCGGGCCCGGCCGCGCGCGCATCGAGGATCGCGGCCTGGCACGTCTCACACGCAGCCCCAACCACGAGCGCGCCTTCAAGACCCCCACGCTGCGCGACGTCACGCGCCGCGGTCCGTACATGCACGACGGGCGCTTCACGCGCCTCGAAGAGGTCATCCAGTGGTACGCCGACGGCTGCGGCGACGACCCGAAGAAGGACGGCCGCCTGGGCCGCTTCAAGTGCAGCGAGCAGGACACGCAGGACCTGATCGCGTTCCTGAAGGCGCTCGAGGGCCACGAGCGGCCGGGTCTGGCCAAGGCCGCGTGGAAGAAGCGCGCCGGCAAGACGCGCCTGCGCGTCATGCGAGGTGAGACCCCCATCCCCGATCTCGAGGTGAAGCTGGTACCCGTCGGCGATCCGCAGCCGATCAAGCGCGCGCGCGGCGACCGCGCCATCACGCTGCGCACTGACGCACGCGGTGAGATCGTCTACCAACCGCCGGCGCGCACGCACATGCGCGTCGTGCTGCCCAACGACGTGCCGGTGTCGGGCAGCGCGTTGATTCCCGACACCTGCCGCGAGGCGACCGTCCAGGTGCCGCTCGCGGGGCAGATGACCTTCATCGTGACGTTCCCGTCCGACCTGCCCGCGCCGACGGTCATGGTCGCCGACCACCCCAGCGCACCGAACACCGCCGGACGGCCGAGTCCGCGCACGCTCTTCAAGCGCAGCGAGGTGGTGAAGCTCAAGGACGGACACGTTGCGAAGTACCGCGGCTGGGTGCGCTCGGACCTGCCGACCACCGTCACGCTGCGCATGCCCGGCATGACACGCAACCGGCGCAGCCCGGAGCGGCGCCACGCGCATCTCTCGCTCGTGCTGGAGCCCGGCGCGACGAAGCGGATTGACTTGACGGCCAATTGAATCGGCGTCACAGACGTCTTGTAGGGGCGGCATACATTGCCGCCCAACGACCCACACACTACGTGGGCGGGTATGTAACCCGCCCCTACGGAGACCTGTCATGACCAAGCGACTGTGGGTCCTCGCCATACTCGTGGCCGTTGCGCTGCCCCTAGCGGCCGACGCCGGCTCGCCCAACGTCAAGCGCAAGCGCAAGGCCAAGCGGGTGAGCGCCAAGCAGTTCGCACGCATCGAGCTTGGACGGCGGCTGTTCTTCGATCCGCAGGTGAGCCGCTCCGAGGCGCGCTCGTGCGCGTCCTGCCACGCGCCCGATCACGGCTGGTCCGATCCGGACGCCGCGAGCGCCGACGACGTCGGCGACACGCGCCGCCACAGCCAGACGATCATCGACGCGGCCTTCAACCCCTCGGCCCACTGGGACGGCGAGTTCGCGACGGTCGAGAGCCTGGTGATCGCCCGCGTCGGCACGCCGACGAACGGCAGTGGCAGCAGCTACGGCGGCGGCCCGCGCTCCCCCACCGATCCCACGCCGCGTAGGCCGGGCGTCACCCCCAACAAGCCGGGCAAGCTGCGCGGCCCGGTCACCGGCCGCCCCACCCGCCCGCGCCCGCACGGCGGCTTCGCGCTGCCCGGGCAGCACGGTACGCCGGCCGACGATCCGCTGGTGCCGACGCGCAGGCCGCTGCTCGCCGACGTCCATGTCCCCCAGCACATGGCCGAGACCGTCGCCGAGCGCCTGGCGCTGCTCGGGCGCTACGACGAGGGCTTCAAGGCTGCCTTTGGCAGCAGGAAGCCGACGCTCGCCCGCATCGCGAAGGCCGTGGCTGCGTTCGTCCACTCCATCGAGAGCACGACCTCGCCGTTCGATCGCCACCGCACCGGGGACGAGCATGCGCTCACGGCTCAGGCCAAGCGCGGCCTGGCGCTGTTCGAGGGCCGGGCCGGCTGCAACGCGTGCCACATCTCCTCGGGCGAGCACACCCTGCTGACGGACTTCGACTTCCACAACACGGGCGTCGCCTGGGACGTGGACCTGACGTCGTTCACCAAGGGCTCGGTCAACAGCCTCCGGGCCAAGGTGCTGCGCGGACGCATGCCGAGAAGCGAGGACTTCCGCACGGCCCTCACGCCGCTGATGGACAACGGACGTGGGCAGTTCACGCAAGCGAAGCGCGACCGACGCGCGTTCAAGACTCCGACACTGCGCGACGTGGCTCTCCGGGGTCCCTTCATGCACGACGGCCGCTTCGCGACGCTGCACGAGGTGGTCCGCTACTACGCCGAGGGCTGCGGTAGCGACAAGACCAAGGACGAGCGCCTCAAGCCGTTCGACATCACCCCGAGTGAGACCGACGACCTCGTGGCCTTCCTGACGTCCCTCACGGGCGAGACACGGCCCGGCCTGGCGACGAAGCGCTGGTCGAAGCGCGCCCGCCGCACGCGCCTGAAATTCGTCGACCCCACGGGCAAGCCGCTCGGCAAGCTGCCGGTCATGCTCGTCCCGGTCGGGGACGGCGTGCCGGAGACTCGCACGGACGACGCGCGCCTCGAGCTGCTGACCGACGCCACGGGCGCCGTGCACTTCAAGCCGGGCGCGCGGACGCACACCCGCGTCGTGCTGCCGGACGAGCTGCCGCTGGTGGGCGGTGAGCTGGTGCCCGACACGTGCCGCACGGCAGAGATCGTCGTTCCGGTGCGGGGCCGCGTGACGTTCCTGATCGCCTTCCCCGCCAAGGCCGAGCCGCCGGCCCGCCTCGTCGGCGATCATCCGAACATCGCCGTCCCCCAGGGGCATGCGCTCAAGCGCACGCGCTTCGTACGCGGCCCGGTCCTCGAGCTGGCGGGCAAGAAGTTCGCCCGCTACGAGGGCTGGCTGCGCTCGGACGTGAGCAACGTCGTGCGCCTGCGCTTGCCGGGGGTCTCGGTGCGCAAGCACCGCGGGAACCCGCACACCTACAACGTGTCCCCGGGCGCGGAGATCCGCGTCGACCTCACCGACATGTAGGCGCGGCCGGTCAGACGATCTCGCGGCCGTCCAGCGCGATGGAACCGTTGAGGAACGGGTTCTCGCGGCGCTCGACGCCGATCGTGGTGTCCGGGCCGTGGCCCGTGTAGACGATCGTCTCGTCCGGCAGCCCAAGGATCGTCTCGCGCAGCGTGCGGGCGTAGACCTGGGCGTCGCCGCCGAGATCCGTGCGACCGACGGACATGCGGAAGAGGCTGTCGCCGACGAAGCCCTGGTCGCCCCACATGAAGGTCACGCCGCCTGGCGTATGCCCCGGCGTGTGCACGACGCGGATCTCGCCGTCGCCCAGCGGAATGGACGTGACCTCGGCCAGATCGATCTCGACCTCCGGCACCTCGAGGCCGTGGATGCCGAACATCGCGCCGTGCTGCGGGAGCCCCTTGAGGAGATCGAAGTCGTCGCGGTGCAGCGCGAAGGGCACGTCGAGTTCGCGCTTCACGTCGGCGACGGCACCGACGTGGTCGAGGTGGGCGTGGGTCGCCAAGATGTGCGTGATGTTCGCGCCGGACGTCTTGACCGCCGCGAGGATGCGCTCTGCGTCGGCACCGGGATCGATGATGACGCCGTCACCGCTGGCCGGATCCTTGACGACGCGGCAGTTCTGCTGGAACGGTCCGACGACCACGGTGGTGACTTCGAGTGCCATGGGCGGACATCTTGCCCGACGGCCCAAGGAGCTTGTAGGGGCATCCCGAGTGTCCGCACCGCGGACACGAGTGGTTGCCCGGCCCGTCCAGCGACCGCGCCTCGACGACGAGGCGGGCCGGGCAACGACTCGCCCTTCGACTCGACTTCGTCTCGCTCAGGACTCGCGATGCCCCTACCGCTTCTTGTCCTCAGGCTTCAGATCCTCCAGGAAGTCCCCGTCGATCTCGACCTTGCGCAGGTGCACGAGGGCCACACGCTCGACGACCTTGCCGTTCTCGGGCTCCAGCGAGCCGCCGCCGCCGATGAGCACCCAGCCGTCGTCGGGCAGGTACACCGTCGCCTCGAGGCGCTGCACGCGCAACTCGGGAAGCTGGATCTTGACCTTCTGACCGCCGCTGCCGGGTAGCTCCCGCTCCAAGGTGGGGATCGGTCGCGTAACGGCAGCGTAGGTGCCATGGAACTGCAGGCCGATCGACGTCCCCTTCCCGGCGAGGGAGGGCGTGAAGTCGATGAGCGTGCCCTCCTGGATGGTCTGGACGACCGGATCAGCGACCTTCTTGCCGTCCTCGGCGACCTCGACGTCGAAGTCCTGGATGTAGGAGATCTCGTTCAGGACGGACACGTTGGCCTTCTGGCCGTCGTACACCGTGATGCGCGGCGCGCAGAGCAGCTTCACGTCCTCGCGCTGCTCGATGGCGCGCAGGAGCGCCTGAGCCTGCTTGCTGCTCAGGGGCATGGTCTTGTGCTTGGGCGTCGGCCGGTGCTGGCCGAGGAAGTCGGCCGCCACGCCCGTCGGCACGTCGATGACCCGCACCTGGGCGTTGATCACCGTGGTCTTCCTGGCCGCCTTCGGCCGGTACTTCTCGGGCAGCGGCATGCGAAAGCCGCGGTCCTTCGTCGCGCGCACGGCGCGCTTGGGCACGGGGCGCACGGCGCCTCCTGCCTTGAGATCCCGTGCCTTGAGATCCCGCACCGCCCGGTAGATGGCCGCGAGTTCCGCGCGATCGAGCTTGTCCAGCCAGGCGGTGACCAGCAGGTGCTCACCCGGCGAGCCGTGCAGGATCATCTCCGCGACTTCGGCATACGTCGGCTCGCCGCCGCCCGCCTCGGCAGGCACGGCGGGCAAGATCACGAGGAAGGCGAGAAGCAGCGTACAGAGGGTGCGCATGGGTCGTCTCCGGACCCGTGCGACCTTGGCCCCGAGGGGTCATTCGGCGGTCATGCAGCCGGAACTTCCTCGTCCTCCGGCGGATGCGAGGCGAGCCAACGTACCAGCTTCGTCATGAGGTAGACCATGACGATGGCCATCAGCACGAAGACGGCGATGCGCACCCATTGCGGCGCAAAGTGCTGGATCTGGTCGAGCACTTCCTTCAGTTCCTTGGCCAGCATGGCGTAGATGATCGAGACGACCACGCCGGCGATACTCACGGAGATGAAGGTCGCGCGCTTGCTCACGCCGACGATGCGGCCGACGAGCGCGCCTCCCAGCGCCCCGGAGCCGGGCAGCGGCGTGATCACGAACAGGCCCACGCCCACCACCGCCCAGCGACGGATCCACGGGCGGCGCGTCAACATGATCGCCGCGTTGTGGCGCGCCCGGCGGAGCGAGGGGCCGATCTTGGGCACACGCTGGAGCAGGTCGAGGTTGTAGGTGTAGAAGAACGTGCTCGCCGCGTTGATGAACATGACCACGTAGGCCAGTTGCCACGTATTGAGGTTCACCACGTTGTCGCCCAGCGCAGCCTCGCCGAAGATCACGGTGGTGCCGGCCCCGAACAGGCTGACCGTGCCGGTGATCCAGACCTCGTTCAGCGTCCTGAGACCGGCGAAGAGATAGATGCCGCCCAGCACGAAGGCCGTGGCTGCGAACGGCCCCAGCAGATACGCAACGCGGCGCCAGAACCCGACCGGGTGGTCGATCGCG
>JAHEIK010000382.1 GCA_024639415.1 Planctomycetota bacterium | reverse complement strand
CCGCTCGGACCTCATCGAGGGCCTCGCCGACCACGACGACGGCATTGCGATGAAGTTCCTCGAGGGCGAGGAGATCAGCGAAGACGAGATCCACGCGGCCCTGCGCAGCGCGGTCATCCGGAGCAAGGTCTATCCCGTCCTGGCCGGGACGGCGCTACGCAACGCCGGCGTCCAGCCGCTGCTCGACGCCGTCGTGCGCTACCTGCCTTCTCCGCTGGACCGCGGGAGCGTCCACGGTTTCGACCCGGACAAGCCCGATAAGGACGTGAGCTTCGCGCCCAAGGACAGCGAGCCGCTGTGCGCCTTGGCCTTCAAGATCATCAGCGACGCGCACGGCGACCTGACCTTCGTGCGCATCTACTCCGGGAAGATCAAGCAGGGCAAGGGCCTCTACAATCCGCGCCTGGGCAAGCACGAGCGCAGCATGCGCCTCCTGCGCATGCACGCCAGCGAGCGCCAGCAGGTCGACGAGATGGGCGCGGGGCACATCGTGGCCATCGTCGGCCTGAAGAAGACGGCGACCGGCGACACCCTCTGCGACAAGAAGCACCCGGTGGCGCTCGAGGCGATCCGCTTCCCCGAGCCCGTGATCTCCATGGCCATCGAGCCGCGCAGCACGGCCGATCGCGATCGCCTGGAGGAGGTCCTGGGCCGGCTGGCCCGCGAGGATCCCACCTTCCGCGTGAGCATCGACCCGGAGACGGGGCAGACGCTGATCGCCGGCATGGGCGAGTTGCACCTGGAGGTGCTCAAGCACCGGCTGCTGCGCGACTTCCGGATCGAGGCCAACGTGGGCAAGCCGCGGGTGTCCCACCGCCAGACCGTGCGGGGTGAGGGCTCGGCCGAGCACACCTGGAGCCGCCTCATCGCGGGAAGCGAACAAACGGCTACGGTGGAGATCCGCGTCCGCGCCGGAGCGC
This sequence comes from Planctomycetota bacterium, assembly GCA_024639415.1. GTDB lineage: Bacteria > Planctomycetota > PLA2 > PLA2 > JAEUHO01 > JAHEIK01. Next base: position 3,327 of record JAHEIK010000382.1, on the reverse strand, counting down.
GGGGTTCAGGCATACAGTTCACGAACAAGGCCTCGGAGGTCGACGTGGCGCCCGTCTTCGCCGCCGCCGCCGAGGAGGGGGCCCGCTTCGGGGCCGACGGAGGCCTGGATCTGGGCTTTCCGGTCATCGACGTCGAGATCGAGCTCATCGGCGGGCGGATGCACGAGACCGACTCCACCGAGACGGCCTTCCAGGCGGCCGCAGGCGAGGCCTTCCGCGAGGCCTGCCAGGCGGCCGGCGTCGTGATCCTCGAGCCCGTGATGCAGTTCGAGGTGACCACGCCGGTGGACTTCGTGGGCCCGGTCTCAGCCGACCTCGTCCGCCGCGGAGCCCTGATCGAGGGGGACGACCTGCGTGGGGACCTGCGGGCCATCCGCGGCAAGGTCGCCCTGAACGAGATGTTCGGCTACAGCACCACGGTCCGCTCGCTCAGCCAGGGGCGCGCAGGCTACAGCATGGAGCCGGCGGGCTTCTCCGAGGTCTCAGCTGAGGAGCGCAAGCGCCTGACGCTCGAGGATTGAGCGTCCCACGCGGCCTGCGGCCGAGCGGGGCCCGCTGGGCAACTCGAGAACGCATGCGCGCTCGCCAGCTCGCGCGCTGGCTCGGTCGGGCCGCGAAAACCCGGATTTTCCACGATTCCGCGCCCCGGCAATCGGTTGGGTCCCTCGGTGGGCACCCCTAACATCCGGGGCTTGCGCGCCGTTCTTCCGTCGCGTGTCCGTCCGAGGGACGGGCAGACCTTCGGAAGGTGGGTCGCCGGAGTCCGTCAGCGGGCTGCGAGGCCACGGCACGCATAGGACCCATGGGGGTCTGGTTTCGCGTTCATTGCGTCGGCGCACCTGCGCCGTCCGGTGGGAGCGTTCCCGAGTTGTCCGTCCAACGAAAGCCAACCGGCCGACATGAGCAATCCGAACAGCATCAAGATCCGCATGGAGTCGTACGACCACGAGGCGCTCGACAAGAGCTCGCTCGAACTCGTCGACACGGCCAAGCGTACAGGCGCCCGCGTACAGGGGCCGGTGCCGCTGCCGACGCGCATCGAGCGCTACACGGTGCTGCGTTCGCCGCACATCGACAAGAAGTCCCGTGAGCAGTTCGAGATCCGCACGCACAAGCGGATCCTCTACATCACGGACTACTCGCCCAAGACGGTCGACTCGATCTCGAAGCTCAACCTGCCCGCGGGCGTTGACATCCGGATCAAGGTCTGAGCGACGCCAGAGTCAGGAAGACATAAGCATGGCCACCATCAAGACGTTCAGCGGCGGATCGGCGAGCGAAGGCTCGCTGGATGACGCCACCTTCTCGTTCGGCGAGAGCATGCGCCCCGCCGTCCTGAAGGAAGCCGTGATCATGTACGAGGCCAACAAGCGCCAGGGCACGGTCAACACGCTCTCGCGCCGCTTCGTCAACGGCTCCGGCAAGAAGGTCCAGAAGCAGAAGCACACCGGACGCGCGCGTCACGGCGACCGCAAGGCCCCGCTCTTCCGCGGTGGCGGTGTGGCGCACGGCCCGCATCCGCGCGACTACTCGTACTCCATGCCGCGCAAGGCCCTCAAGCGTGCGCTGCAGGTTGCACTGTCCAGCAAGCTGCGCGACGGCCAGCTCACGCGCTGGGAGGGTGCTGACTTCAGCAAGCCCTCCACCAAGGAAGCCTTCAATGCGCTTTCGGCCCTCGACGCGGCCGGGAGCGCATTGGTCGTTTCGGCGGGTCCCGTCGAGAGCAACCTGCTCTTGTCGGTGCGCAACCTCAAGCGCGTCCGCGCGCTGCCGGCCGCCGAGATCTCCGCCTACGACGTCGTCTTCCACCGCAGCCTCGTGCTGCTGGACGGCGCGGTCGAGGCGCTCGTCGCTCGCATTGGCGGCGAAGGTGCCCAGCTCGGGCAGGAAGGTGAGGAGTGATGCGTACGCTCTCGCCCCAAGACATCGTTCTCAACCCGGTCATCACGGAGAAGACCCTCCGTCTGGCCGAGCGCCACAACACCTACACGTTCAAGGTGCGTCCCACCGCGAACAAGGTGCAGGTGCGTGACGCGATCGAGCGCCTCTTCGGCGTCGCGGTCGTGGAAGTCCGCACGCAGAACTACATCGGCAAGGCCCGCCGGGTCGGCCGCTACACGGGTAGCACGCCGAACTGGAAGAAGGCATGCGTCAAGGTGAAGGAGGGCGACACGATCGAGTTCTATTGATCCACGCCGCATACGCACATGCGGTGGGGAGCTAGAGCTCGCCTCGTTTCGGAACGGAAGCACACATGGCCATTCGTCGCGTCAAGCCCATCACCAACGGACAGCGCGGTCTCTCGTACATCGATACGAGCGACCTCACGCGCAAGCCGCCCGAGAAGCGCCTCACCGAGGGGCTGCGCAAGTCCGGTGGTCGCAACAACCGCGGTCGCATGACCTCCCGCCGTCGTGGCGGGGGAGCCAAGCGCCTGTACCGCATCATCGACTTCAAGCGCGCTGACAAGGACGGGATCCCCGCCAAGGTCGCCGCGCTCGAGTACGACCCGAACCGCAACGCGCGCCTGCACCTCCTGGTGTACGCCGATGGCGAGAAGCGCTACGCGCTTGCAGCCAACAAGGTCAAGGTCGGCCAGATGGTCATGAACGGCCCGAAGGCCGAGCCCAAGCCGGGCAACAACATGGAGCTCAAGAACATCCCCGTCGGCCTCTGGGTCCACGCGGTCGAGCTCATCCCCGGCCGGGGCGCCCAGCTGGCGCGTGGCGCCGGCGCGTACTGCATCCTGAGCGGCAAGGAGGGCAACCTCGCCCTTCTCACGCTGCCCTCAGGTGAGATGCGCCGCGTCAACATCCGTTGCCGTGCGACCATCGGTCAGGTCGGCAACATCGACTACAGCCTCATGAAGATCGGCAAGGCCGGTCGCTCGCGCCACATGGGTCGTCGCCCGAAGGTCCGTGGTTCGGCCATGAACCCCGTCGCGCACCCCATGGGTGGTGGTGAGGGTCGTCGTTCCGGTGGACGCCATCCGCGTTCGAAGTGGGGCAAGCTGTCCAAGGGCGGCAACACGCGTCGCAAGCGCAAGCCCAGCAACCGTTTCATCGTCCGCGGCCGCAAGCGCGGCAAGCAGGTCGGTAAGTAGGCCGACAAGCCAGGAAGAGAACAGCGATGAGCCGCAGTCTCAAAAAAGGCCCGTACGTCGACGAGAAGCTCTTCGACCGCGTCATGAATCTCGGCGCAAGTCGGAAGGACGCTCTGAAGACCTGGTCTCGTCGGTGCGACATCGTGCCGGAGTTCGTCGGGCACACGTTCCTCGTGCACAACGGCAAGACCTTCGTGCGCGTGTACGTCACCGAGGACATGGTC
>JAHEIK010000381.1:3578-4255 GCA_024639415.1 Planctomycetota bacterium | reverse complement strand
GCTTCGCCTTCCTGCTGATCCTCGGTTCGATCGTGGGTACCTACTCGACGATCGCGATCTCCACGCCTCTGCTGCTCTACCTGCCGTGGCTGTGGGAGCGGGTGAAGGGCTACGCGCCGAGCGGCAAGATCGTCTCGGCCTGCTTCACCAACCCCGCCTTGATCCTTCTCACGCCGGTGGCCGCCGTGGCTTGGCTCGCATGGGCCGTCCTGTTCGGCGTGGGCATCTTCGTGGTGGGCATCTTGCTGTTCGTGCCGTGGGGACTCGGTGCCCAGGGTCCGGACCCGTACGCGCGCCAGGTCAAGGTCGTCTGATCACCCGCCGGGCGCGGCCGCGAGGTCGCGCCCGGTCCACGCCCAGCGCGGAGGGCCGGCCTCACCCTTCGCGAAGCTCAGGGATCGGGCCGCCCCTGCGGAATGCCAGACGTGCCGTAGGGGTGGCCCTACAGGTCCTGTGACGCCGCCCCGTCTTCCAGGGCCCCGTCTTCCAGGATCTTGCCGCCCTCGTTCTCCAGCAGGGAGAGGTAGCGCGGAGCGATCCGCACGGCGACGCGCATCAGGCCGTCGGGGTAGGTGACCTCGTGCACCTCGCCCCACTCGCGCATGTGCGCGAGCAAGCGCCCATTGCCCGGATCGCCCTCGATGACGACGTCCACGTGGCGGCGCGTCACGTACTCG
>JAHEIK010000381.1:0-3568 GCA_024639415.1 Planctomycetota bacterium | reverse complement strand
GCAGCGCGTCGACGCCCGACCCCGTCAGGGCACTCGTCTTGATGCCGTCGGGCAAGCGCTCTTCGAGCAGGCGTAGCGAGAGTGTGTCCTGGATGCGGTCCACCTGATTCAGCACGTGGATGCGCGGGACGCCGGCCGCGCCGATGTCGTAGAGCGTGCGTTCGACGACGTCGATGTGATCGATCACGTCGGGATCAGCCGCGTCCACCACGTGCAGCAGCAGATCGGCGAAGCGCGCCTCCTCCAGCGTGGCGAGGAAGCTGCTCACCAAGTGGTGCGGCAGGTCGCGGATGAAGCCAACGGTGTCGCTGAGGAAGATGGGTCTGCCGGGCGCGATCTCCCAGGCGCGTGTCGTCGTATCAAGCGTCGCGAAGAGTCGATCCTCGATCAGCACGTCCGCACCCGTCAGGGCACGCAGCAGCGTGCTCTTCCCCGCGTTCGTGTAGCCGATGACGGCCGCGGTGAAGTAGCGGCTGCGCGCGCGCGTCTGGCGCACGCGATGGGCCTGCATCCGCTCCAAGCTGTGCTTGAGATCGCGGATGCGGCGCCGGACGAGACGGCGGTCTGTCTCGATCTGCTTCTCGCCGGGCCCACGCACGCCGATGCCGGCCTTGGCCGTGCCGCCCTCGCGATCGAGGTGCGTCCACAGGCGTTTGAGGCGCGGCAGGGAGTATTCCATCTGCGCGAGCTCGACCTGGGCGCGAGCCATCGCACTGCTCGCCCGCCGAACGAAGATGTCGAGGATGAGCTCGGTCCGATCGATGACGCGCCCGCCGACGGCCTTCTCGAGGTTCCGGCCCTGGGAAGGCGACAGGTCGTGGTCCACGATCACGAGGTCCGCCTCTAGCTCCTTGAGCCGCTCCGCGATTGCCACCGCCTTGCCCTTGCCGATGAACGTGCGGGGATCGGGCTTCTCGCGGCGCTGCACGATGCGATCGAGCGTGTCGGCACCGGCCGTGTCGGCCAGCTGCGAGAGCTCCTCGAGGGGCTCACGGTAGGACCTCGGCTCGCCGGGCAACTGCAGCCCCACGAGGATCGCGCGCTCGCGTTCGCCGCGTTCGCGTCGGATCTTCGGACCCGTGTCGAGCTTCACGCAAGCTCCCCTGCGCCCGGAGGCTCCGAAGCGGCGATGCCCACGCGCTTCAACCCCTCGTCCCGGTGATGCACGATGCGCACGCGCCAGGCTTCGTCGTCGCGCTCGGGGAAGTCGCGGCGGAAGTGCGTGCCGCGACTCTCTTCCCGGAGGAAGGCGGACTCGGTCAGGAGGCGCGCGACGCTGAGCATGTTGATCAGGCTGAGACGCTCCCAGGCCTGGTCCCCCACCCGGCAGGCGAAGCCCTCCCACGCGCTCACGGCACCGGAGGCGCCCGTCAGGTTCCCGCCGTTGCGCTGGATGCCCACGTCGCGCCACATCATGGACTTGAGAGACGCGCGGAGGTCGTCGACGTCCATGTAGCCACGCCCGGCCCCGGTACCGTCGCCCTGGATGCGGGCGGGCGCGGAGGGTGACGCTGCGGCGTGCGCGGCGGCCGCGTGCCCCGCACGCCGCCCCATGACGAGGCCCTCCAGCAGCGAGTTGCTCGCGAGGCGGTTGGCGCCGTGGAGGCCGCATGCGGAGACCTCGCCCGCTGCGTACAGCCCAGACACACCGGCGGCCCCACGCGCGTCGGTGCGTACGCCGCCGATGCTGTAGTGCGCGGCCGGCCGGATGGGAATCCGGTCGCTGGCGATGTCGAGCCCATGCTGGCGGCAGGAGCGGACGACGCCGGGGAAGCGGCGCGCCATGCGCTCGGGATCGAGGTGTGTGAGTTCGAGGTACACGCCGCCGACATCGGGGCGTTCGAGGTGCCGCATGATGGCGCGCGAGATGACGTCGCGCGGCGCAAGCTCGGCGCGCTCGTCCACGTCGAGCAGGAAGCGCGTTCCATCCTGATCGACGATGTGGGCACCTTCGCCGCGAACCGCCTCGGTGATCAAGAGGCGCGGCACGCCGGCGAGGTAGAGAGTCGTCGGATGGAACTGCACGAACTCCAGATCCTGCAGCTCCGCGCCAGCGCGATAGGCCAGCGCCGCGCCGTCGCCCGTCGCACCGCTGTAGTTCGTGCTCTCACGGTAGATCTGCGCATACCCGCCGGAGGCGAGCACGACCGCGCCCGCCCAGATCGCGCGAAGGTGGCCGCGGGAGGAGACGAGCGCTCCGCGACACCGACCGGATTCGTCCGTCAGCAGGTCGACGACGAACGCATCGGCCCAGCGGGTGATGCGCTTGTGCTCCTCGGCGCCTGCGCCGAGCGCGCGACAGATCTCGGCACCCGTGGCATCGCCGCCGGCGTGCAGGATGCGCGCCCTTGAGTGGCCGCCCTCCAGTCCCTTGGCGGCACCAGCACCCTTGATCTCGTCCTCATCGAACCGTGCGCCGAGTTCGATCAACTCCTGGATCCGGTCGCGCGCTTCGGCGGCCACGCCGTGGACGAGGGCGTCATCGCATAGGCCCTGCCCCACGGCGATCGTGTCCTGTGCGTGCAGCGCGGGCGTGTCGTCGCCGGACTCCATGACCGCAGCGACGCCACCCTGGGCCCACCAGGTGTTGCAGTCCTCGGGCTCGCCGTCCTTGGCGAGGACCATCACGCGCAGACCCTCTGCGGCCGCGGCGAGCGCGGCGCTGTAGCCGGCGACGCCGGCACCCACGACGAGGACGTCCGTCAGGTGGTGCGGCAGCCGGAACGTGTCGAAGGGCAGGAGGTAGCGGGGAGAGGAGTCGGCCATGGGGCCGACAGGATAACGGCGCGGGGGCCAGGCCACTCGCGCGTTCGGGCTCTACGACCGCGAGTCGTCCGGCTTGCGACGCGCGCCCCGCGGGATCGAGGAATGGTGGGCGTACCTGGACTTGAACCACGCGGAGGCGCGCCAGCGCCGGAGCCAGCAGATACGACTCGCGGGCGGAGGTCGCTGGTGAGAGTCCCGGCCTCATGCGTCTGGGGCCTAAGGACAGGTACGCGACCTGACGGGATCGAGGAATGGTGGGCGTACCTGGACTTGAACCAGGGACCTCCGCCTTATCAGGGCGGCGCTCTAACCGACTGAGCTATACGCCCGATCCCGCATCTGGCGCCACGTGGGCGCCGTTCGCGCGGTCGGGAGTGTAGCGGCTTGCCGCCGGATGGCAAAGACGGCCCGAGGGCTCTGTTGCTCCGGCCGCAGCGCTAGCGGAGGGGGTCGACGCAGGACACCCGGCACGTATCCGACCACCAGGCGAGGCCGCTGCCACCGGCGCCCATCTGGACTAGCGCCTGCTTGAGTTCCGCCCACACCGCAGCGCTCTCGGGCTCCCGGGCCGCTTGCCCCAAGGCCTCGGCGAGCGTTCGCGTGGCCGAGCGCCACCTCTCCACCCGCCGGGCCCAGCGATCAGGCCACTCGACCGGAGGGTCTTGGTGCGGTGGGAGCAGGCGCCAGAAAGTCGCGAGCCGCTCCGGATCGGCCGCGCCGGCGGAGCGCGCTCCCCAGGAGATGCGTTTCCCGCTCAGAAAGGCCTCGGCCACGCGCGGCGACAGGCTGGCGTGCACCAGGG
>JAHEIK010000380.1:730-4256 GCA_024639415.1 Planctomycetota bacterium | reverse complement strand
CAATCGTCCTCGAGCAGCCCGTCGAGGCTTTCCTGAGCCTTCTTCCGCTGCACCTGGACCGGTCCCAGACGCTGCAGGAGCGCGAGCAGGCCGTCCGCTGGGCGACCGCGCCACCTCCGGATGTACGCGTCCTGCACGCCGCCCCCGTGGGCATCGTGCGCCTGCAGACCTAGTCCTCACGAACGCATGTGCGCCGCCCTTTGGGCGCGCGCTTCTTGTCGTTCCGCTTCGTTCGTGAGGTTCTCGTGTGCAGCGCCCGATCACTCTTCCGCTAACCGTCTTGAGCGCACTCTGCGTGCTGCTTGCCGCTGGGTGCGTCCGCTACAGGACGCAGGTCGCTCGTGTGGAGTTCAGCGCCGCTGCGCTTCCCACCTCGCCCTCCGGCCCGCTCGCGTTCGAAGACGCCGTGCGACTGCTCGTCGCGCGCAATCCCGAGCTGAAGGCGACGCGGGCAGCCGTGGCGGCCGTGAACACACAGCCCGGCCCCCAGCCTCTCGTGGCCTCGGGCCAGGTGATGGACGGCAGGCTTGGCGAGACGATGTTGCGCACGGACGTACTGGCGCTCTTCGGTCTCGGTCCGCGGCGCGCGGAGATCGCGCTCGCGCGCGCACTGCGCGACGAGCGCATCCGGCGCCACCACGAGCGCGCACGCGAGCTCGTCGCCGACCTCGCGGAGGCCTACGCCGTCGAGCAGGTCCTGCGTGACCTGCCTGCGCCCGAGGTGGCGATCGATATCGCCTCGTTCGAGAAGGCGGGGCTTGCTTCCCGTTCCGTCCTTGCCGCGGCGCAGTCGGTCGCGGCCGAGAGTGCGGCGGAGGCCGAGGTCACGGCCGCCCGCCTCACCGACACGCGTCGCGAGGTGGCTCGCCTGATCGGCGCATCGCCGCAGGCGCACGTCGTGCCGCACGGCACCGACGCAGGCTGGCCGACGGTCGCCGAAGCCGACCGCACGCGTCTCGTCATGGCGCGCGGGGATCTGCAGCGGCTGCTCGCCACGTGGCGCGTGGCGGACAAGAACTACCGCTTCCAGATCGCGCGCCAGTACCCAAACCTGATGCTCGGCTTGGGCGGCAACGTGAACCTGAGCATCCCGATGCAGCTGATCCAACTGGAGCTGCCGCTGGATGCGCCGGCCAAGGCGCGCGCGGCCGAGCACGGACGTCGCGTGGCCTTCCACGAACTCGAAGCCGGCATCCTCGGCGCGCTGCATGACGCCGAGTCGGCGCGCCTCGAGATCCGGGCGGCCGACGCGCGCCTGCGCGCTGCGACGGAGCGACGCAAGGCCAGCCTGGCTCTGTTCGCAGCGCGCCGGGCGCAGTTGGAGACCGATCCCGCGGCTCTGGAGAACGTCGTCCTCGTCGCGGGGCGCGTCGTCGACGCGGCACGGCAGCACCGCGAGGCCGCAGTTGCGGCCGCGCGCGCACGCGTCCGGGCGGCTCGTGCCGCCGGCTGGCCGACACCGGCCACCTTGGGAGGTGGCGCATGAGCGCCGACAAGCACACGTCCCCGCACCCCGACCTGGAAGCGCTGCGGCGCACGGAGCCTGCCTACGTGGCAGCGCGGCGGCCGTGGCTGCCGCGCCTCACGATGGTGGCGATTCTCCTGGGGCTCCTGGGCGCGGCCTACGCCGTGCTGCGTCCCGTGCTGTTTCCGCCGCGCATCGTTGCGATCAGCCCGATTCGCGCCGTGACGAGCGGTGAAGGGGCCACGCGCTCGTCCGCCTTCGTCACGGCGGCCGGCTGGGTCGAGGCGTACCCGTTCCCGAGCACCGTGCGGCCCCTGGTCAAGGGGGTCGTCGAGACCATGCAAGTGCTCGAAGGCACGCCCGTCACGAAGGACGAGACGGTCATCGCCAGGCTGCGCAACGCCGACATCGAGAATGCCGTGCCGGTGGCACGCCAGGCACTCGCGCTGCGCGAGGCGGAACGCAGCCAAGCGGAGACCGCACTGCGCGTCGCCCGCTCGCTGCTCGAACAGAAGATCCCCCTGCGGGTCGAGGTTGCACAGCACGAGGGAGAGCTCGCAACGGCCCGGGCGGCTGTCGATCGCGCTCGCGCCCAGCGTGCGGCGGGCGAAGCGGCGCTGGCCACGGCGCAGGTCGATCTCGACGCCCAGCTCGAGCTCGAGCGCGCGGGCCACGCGACACCGAGCGCCCTCGCACGCGCCAAGGCACGCATGCGCGAAGCGGAGGAGAGGGTGTCCGCGCTCGCGCAAGCGGAGGCCTTCGCCGCATCGGAAGTGAAGCGTCATGCGGACTTGCTGGCGCTTGCGCGCGAGGCCGTGCTCGAGCCGCGCGATCTGCAGGGGCACGTGGACGCCGCGGAAGCCCTGCTCGCTCGCGCCGGCGCAGCGGTGGGCCTGGCGCGTGCGGACCTGGATGTGGCTGAGACCAATGCGGCCTTGCTGGTCGTGAAGGCACCGATCACGGGCGTCGTGCTGCGACTCGAGAGTGCGCCGGGCGCGCTCGTCGGGCCCCAGGGCGCGTTCAAGGGGGCGGGCGAGGGGGCGGGTTCGACCGGCTTGCTCAACCGTCTTACTGGCACGCTGTGTTCGCTCTACGACCCCCAGCAGCTGCAGGTGCGCGTGGACGTGCCGTACGACGACCTGCCTGGCATCGTCAAGGGCACGGCGGTCGAGATCGAAGCCCGGGCCCTGCCCGGCAAGACCCTCAAGGGCGTCGTCGACCGCGTGGTGCGCGAAGCCGACATCACGCAGGCCAAGCTGCAGATCAAGGTCCGGCTCGAGAATCCCGACGAGGGCCTGAGGCCGGAGATGCTGTGTACGGCGCGCTTCGTCGTGAAGAGCGCTGCCGCGGGGAGCGGGTCGAAGGGTGTGCACCGCGTGCAGGTTCCGACCGAGGCGATCCGTGAGGACGCCGTGTTCGTCTACGACCCGACCGGTGGGGGGAAGGCAAGGCGCGTCCCCGTGCGCGTCGTGCGGCGCGCCGGCGACTGGACGGACGTCGAGGGTGATCTCGGACTCGCGTCGAAGGTCATCCTCGATGCCGTCGAGGACGGAGAGCGCGTGGAGATCAAGCAATGAACACCGACCGCCCCATCATCCAGGTGCGCTCCGTCACGAAGACGTTCCCCGGCAACGGTGAACCCGTCACGCCTCTGAAGGACCTCGATCTCGAGATCGAGCGCGGCGAGTTCGTGGCGCTCATGGGCCCCAGCGGCAGCGGCAAGACGACGCTGCTGCACCTGTTGGCCGGGATCGACCGGCCGACGGACGGTGCCGTGATCGTCGGGGAGACCGACGTCGCCCGCCTGGGCGCGCGGGCGCTCGCGCGCTGGCGCAACACGCACGTGGGCTTCGTCTTCCAGCAGTACAACCTCGTGCCCGTCCTGACCGCGCGCGAGAACGTCGAACTGCCCCTGCTCCTGACACGCCTCAGCCACGCGGAGCGCAGTCGCAAGGTGCAGGTCGCCCTCGAGGCCGTGGACCTGGCCGACCGCGCGGCGCATCTTCCGCGTCAGCTCTCCGGCGGCCAGCAGCAGCGTGTGGCCGTGGCGCGCGCAATCGT
>JAHEIK010000380.1:0-720 GCA_024639415.1 Planctomycetota bacterium | reverse complement strand
CGAGCCGACCGGCAACCTCGACGAGAAGTCCGCGTACGCGATCCTGGATCTGCTCAAGGAGCTCCACGGGCGCTTCCAGCAGACGCTCGTCATGGTGACGCACGACCCGCGCGCCGCCGCCGCGGCGGGACGCGTCATCCACCTCGACAAGGGCCGCATCACCGATGGCGAGGATGCGCCGGCTGAGGAGGCGCGCGCGTGAGCACCTTCTTCCGCCTCTTCACCTACGTGCGGCGCACGGTCATGCGCGCTCGCTTGCGCAGCCTGCTCACGATCCTGGGCACGGCGCTGGCCATCGCGCTGTTCACCTTCGTGCGGATGCTCGAAGGCGGCGTCGAGCGCATGAAGGAGCAGGCCGACCAGCCCGTGTTGGTGGTCTTCGAGACCAGCCGCTTCTGCCCGCTCACCTCGCTCCTCCCCGACCGGTACGCGGACGACATCCAGCGCATGGACGGCGTGTCGTCGGTGCTCCCGACGTTGCTCTACATCAACTCCTGCCGCGCGAACCTCGACCTGGTCACGCTGCACGGGGTACGGCCGGAGACGGTCGAGGACATGCACGACTTCCGCGTGATCCAGGGCGACGCGACGTCGTGGAAACAGAAGAGCGACGGCGCCCTCGTCGGCAAGCGCATCGCTGAACGCCGCAAGCTCGCGCCGGGCGACCGCCTGCGTGTCGGCAGCATCGACGTCGAGGTCGGCGGCATCATGGAGTCCTCC
>JAHEIK010000379.1 GCA_024639415.1 Planctomycetota bacterium | reverse complement strand
ATGTCTCGCCTCCCGGGGGAAGCGGAAGGCGGGCTGCTGGTGGGGCCTCACGATGAGGTCGACGTAACGCTTCTTCCGTTACGTCGCACGCCCGACAAGCCCCCACGGGCCCATCCGCTGGGGCGCAACACTTCCGCAGCGGGTAACGTTTCCGGCAGAGTACGGCTATGCAGGTGGCCGCGCACGCCGCAGCGCCGGTGCCGGTGAGCGTCCTGGGTACGGCAGCGACCACACCCTGATCACTCGCTTCCCGAAGCGCATGGCGCCGTACGGCGCCCCGCCGGCAGCCCGCACGGCTGCCGTGACTTCGCCGCGCCGGGGCGCCGGGCCGTGGATCTCGCGGGCCAGACGGTCGCGCAGTACGGCGAGGCGGAAGACCACCTGGCCGTCCCGTAGGACCGGCCACGGGATCGGGTCCCCCGACTCCCAGAGCCATGAGTCAAGGGGCTTCGCCTCCGCCGCGAAGGTCCGGATTCGCTCGAGGAGCGGAAGCTCCTCGCCGTCAGGCCTGGGCGGGCGCAGAAGTCGAACCCGGGGATCGCGAAGCCCACGGCGAAGCACGATCTGCTCCCAAACCTCCTGCGGCACCCGGTAGGGGAAGGCCTTGAGGTGGCTTGCCAGCGCGCGGTGAAAGCGCCGCGCCGAGATCAGCACATCGTGGGATACGTCGACTCGAAACGGCATCGCCTTCGTGCCCCCCACCACGACGTAGTGGTCGATGGTGCGATCGTCGCCGTCTGCGAGGAGCGTGATGCTCGTGATCCCATAGGGAAGCCGCGGGGTGTAGGCACCCCTTGCCGCACGCAACGCATTCCTGAACCGGAGGGCCAGGCCCTGGTTCAGCGATGCGTCGAGGCAGGCCGCGAACGACAACGGGAAGCGGGAGTCCGCCACGACGAGCCGCACATCCTCGTACCCGTACCCAGCGCTTGCCATCGCCTCGACAAGCAGGGGCACCTCGTCGAGGACCATGACTTCTCCCGAGCAGCCGCCTGCGGCGTCGAGTTGCTTCATCGCGGGGGGAAGCTCCAAGTCGGCCAACTCGTAGTCGTCCATCAGCGTGCGAAGCCGCATCTCCGGTGCGGCCCCCCCACCGCGCTTTCGTCTGCATCCGCCCTCTGCGCTGACGTCCCCGCGCGGCTCCTCGATGCGGGTCCAGGCATCCAGCTTCTCGAGAGTCCAGATGCGGTCCTTGCGCGCCCACAGGAGTCGTGCCGCTACGCTCGGCTTCCCGCTCCGCGAGGTACGGAGCGGAAGCGGGATCCAGCTCCCGATCCTGCGCGCGTAGCCGCCGTGGATTAGGCAGGCCAGCTGGCCCTGGACCCTCTCGATCAAGACCCGCTCGCGCTCGAGCAGCGACACGGGCGCGTCAAGCAGGAAGAACAAGTACAGCGTGTCGTAGGACGCCAGCGCGGCGGAGGGAGGGAAGACGAACTGGCGCGTGTGCTCCGCGGCGAAGCGCCGTGCGCGCTGCATCCCACCAGCGCCAAGCGCGCCAGGAAGCAGTCGGCCGCTCTTGTCGACCAGCGCCGGATCAAAGAGAGGGCCGCCCCGCGCGAGCAAGTGCGGAAGGTGGATCCCCACGGACAAGCAGGTCGCCGCGTAGAGGGAATCGCAGCCCGGAGTCATGAAGGCCCCGGGCGCATGCGGGTGGATCTGGGCCTCGACCCGGCCGGCGTGCGCCGTCTCGTCCCCAGCCACGTCGTCCAGGACTGCGCGTAGATGCCGTGCGTCCTTCACGTACCGGATCCGCTCGCTGCGGTGCGGACCTCGACAGCGAATCCTGAGGAGCCAGTCGCTGCGCCCGGTGAGCACGCCCCCCGCCAACGCGTCCAGAAGTCGCGCGGATGCAGACAGCCCGGCAGACGGATCCTTCTCCGACGTGGCACGCTCCCGACGCCCTTGGCGCAACCGAGGAACTAGTCCTCCTCTGACTCCTGCGCCCCGGCGGCGAAGCCGCTACGGAAGCCGGCCTCCCAGCTCGGCCGGTGCTCTTCCATCGCCGCCTCGGCGCGCTCTTCGTCGCAGAGGTCGTCAGCGTTCAGCTCGATGCCCTGCTCCTCGGCGAAGTCCTCGAGGTCGGCTCGCTCGATCAGGTAGCCGCGGCCGTCGGCTTCCGCCTCGAGCTCCCCGTCTCGGATGGCCTGCCGGACATCGCGTCGGTGCATGCCCAGCAGATCCGCAGCCTCACTGGTGCTGTACTGCTTCATGGTCTTGTCCTCTCGTTCTCATCCGGGGCGTCTACTGCCGCGGACACTTGGTCTTCCCGCATGTTCCTGCGGGACGTGCGCACGTCCGGGCAGAGCAACTCGGACCGCACGTGCTCGACGACCGCGCTCTTAAGCCAACGCGCGCGGCCCCGGCTGCCGGCGCTGACGCGCACGATGCGCATGCCTCGCCGCAGTACGGGCCATTCGGTTGCGTAGCGCGGGAAGTGCTGCTCGCTGACGCCGCCCAGCAACACACCGCACTCGGCGGCTGTGAGCAGCGCCTCGTCCGCGCGCGCCTTGAATGCGAGTGCCTGCCGCTTCCGCCTGCGGGCGGCGCGCGTGCGGCTCGCCGCGAGGGCGGAGCGCTGCGCTGCTTCAGGACGTGCGTCGGGTTTCACGTCCCGAGCAGATCAGGATCTTCCGGTGGTGCCGACGACGCCTCGGCGACACTCCGACGACACCCTGCGCGGCAGGCCTCAATCCGTAGGAGGCGGCACCAGCTCGAACACGTCGCGGCCCGACTTGCGGACCATGGCATCCCAGCATGGGTGCATGCATGACTTCTTTCGGAAGGCATTCCGGATGGCGCTCCCCACCGAGACGCCCTCCGCGCGGTTCCTCTCAAGGCCCGCCTCGCGACAGAGAGCATCCGCGCCCAGGCCGCAGCCCGTGCGCTCGTACTCCTCATGCAGTGCGCGGACGATCCGGCTCTGCGTGTCCGTGAAGGAGAATCGGGCAGGACCCCAGCGGCAGATTCGATAGTCCGAGGAGAAGCGCCAAGGGCCAGCTTCCCCTTGCGGTGGTAGCAACAGATCCAGGAGTTGCGCCTCATCGCAGCTCGCGAGAACGCCCTCGACGAGCCCGCGGTGCTCATCGGCAGGGGGAAGCTCCAGTGCCTCGATCATCGTGCGCGCGAGGAGGGGCGCTTGCGCAGGCCCATAGTGCACCTGCTCGATCGTCCACAGCACCCCGCACGCGGCCCGCAGACACGCACTGCGCGGCTCCAGCTCCGCAGCCGCATTGGCGTGTCCGGCGACGAGCGCCGGCACCAGGACTTCGCAAAGCCGACTCTGGGCGGAGCGGAAGAAGAACGGCCACCACTCGTTCGCAGTAGAACCATCAGCTTCCTTGTCGACGAAGACCCGGCCTTCGTCTCCGTGACGGAGAGCGGCGAGCATCCGCTCGGTCCGGGCTTCGAGCTGCACCATGCGCTTGGCGGGGATGGCCTCGGACCCGTCGCACAGCAGCTGTCCGACCACGCGCTGGAGCTGCCCGTAGCCGGTCAAGCCCCTCGCCGCGAACCCTGCGAGCAACGCGATGCGCTCGATGCCGGCGTACTGATCGAGGAAGAGCAGCGAGGACTCTTGTCCGGCGAGATTCGCCCAGGCGCGCTCGGCTTCCTGTCGTGCTTCAGTGTTCACCGTTCACCTCACCACAGCTGCGCATGGTTGGGCAGCTTGTCCAGCGTAGTGAGTGCCGCAGACGGCCCTTCACGCGGGCAAGGGCGAGGCCTCGAGTTCGTGTCAGCAAACGTGTCAGCAGCTTGGGATCGCCTCGTGCAATCGTACGTTTGCGGCACGAACTCGTACGTTCCTGGACGTCGGCGCGAGCGGCGCTATCATGCTTGAAACGCGAAGAAATAGACGTTTTCGCGCATCGGGCCCCCGGGATTATGAGTCCCCTGCTCTAACCAACTGAGCTACAGGCCCCTGCACTGGGGTCAGGGTACCGGCAGGGAGCGGAGGCGGAAACGCCCTACGAGGCCTCGGCGTCGGCAGCGGGCCACCACTTCTTGCGGAAACGCAAGGACACCCCCACCAAGGCGATCAAGACCGGGACCTCGACGAGCGGACCGATCACGGCGGCGAACGCGGCGCCCGAGTCGATGCCGAAGACGGCGATCGCGACGGCGATCGCGAGCTCGAAGTTGTTGCTCGCCGCGGTGAAGGCGATCGTCGTGGTGCGCGGGTAGCCGGCGTTGAGGCGCTTGCCCATCCAGAACGAGATCAAGAACATGATCACGAAGTAGATGGCGAGCGGGATAGCGATCCGCACCACG
>JAHEIK010000378.1 GCA_024639415.1 Planctomycetota bacterium | reverse complement strand
CAAGGCCCTGAGCTTGGCGCAGGCCCGCAGGCCCGCCCGCGCTCTCCGAACGCCAGGGGCAGGCGTTCACCCTGTGACTCGCTGCGCTCGCCCAGGGCTCCGGCTGCCCCTACGGCAACGCGCGGCGTGTGACCGTGGACGCATCCCGTGCGATACTGACGCATGGAAACGATGGACGCTGTCTTCACCCGATCCGACTACATGCAGCTGCCCGAGGGCTTCCCGGCGCAGTTGATCGAGGGCTGCCTCGTCAAGACGCCGTCGCCGACGTATGGGCATCAGTTCTTCCTCGGACGGATCTACCTGCGCCTTACAGCGCTTGTTGGTGAGCGTTGCGTGGTCATGGCGCCGTGCGACATTCCGCTCGACGATCTGAACGTCTACCAGCCGGACGTCGTCGTGTGGGCCGAGGCGCCTCGCCTGGATGTCAAGCAGGACGACAATCCGCTCCCGGTCCTGGCCATCGAGATCCTCTCGCCTTCGACGGAGGTGCAGGACCGGAGGGTCAAGACGCGCCGCCTGCTCGCGGCCGGCGTGAAGGAAGTATGGCTCGTGGATCCGCGCCGCCGCCGGATCAGCGTGGCCTGCATCCGTGAACCGCGGGAGGCGGTTGGCGAGGACGTCGTCCACTCCCAGGTCATCGACGGCTTCTCCCTGGCACCCGCGGACCTCTTCGCCGAGTGACCGGATCTCCGCGTGAGCGCTGCCTGAGCGGGGCGTGCGGGGGGTGTTCGCGCTTGCCCCCGAGGCGTACCATCACCTCCACGGGAGGCTCGTATGCGGCTAGCGCTCTGTGTTCTCTGTGTCCTCGGTGGTTCCCTCGTCTGCGCCGGCTCGGCGCTCGGCGACTCGCTCGAGGACCGCGCGAAGATCCTGCGCGCAGAGATGGTTCGCGATGCTGCCGAGTTGCATCCGTTCCTCAAGCAGGGCGCGGAGCCGGCCATGCGCCGCCTCGCCATTCGCGCGCTCGGCCGCATCGGTGACGACGGCACGGGGCCGGGGATCCTGCGTGACCTCCTGGCCACCGCCACGCACGAGAACGAGAAGGACCTCGGCCTCCTGCTGTGGTCGGCGGGCATCGCGCGCACGAAGGAACTCCACGAGCCGCTCAAGGAGCAACTCCTGGCGCTCGTCTCCGCCGAGCAGTGGACCCTGGTGGCCGAGGCCGCGCGCGCGCTCGGCTGGACGGGCGGCGACGACGTCGTGGACGGCCTCGACGTGCTGCTGGGTCATGAGCAGGCCGTCGTCCGCGCGGGTGCGCTGGAGGGCATCGCTAGAGCCGGCGGCAAGAGCCGCGACCTCCTGGTCAAGGCGGCCGCCCTGGCGCACGACGAGGACCCGGATGTGCGCCGCGCCGCAGACTACGCGTGCTGGCTCATCGCAGGGCGCTTCGCGCGCGCGGCGAAGCAGGCAGACAAGGCGTGGGACGGCGACTCCGTGCTCGCCGCCCGCTTCGTCAAGCACCTTGACGCCGAGGATCCCGAGCGCCGCTTGGCGGGGGTACGCGTGCTGGCTTCGTTGCTCTCCGAGGCCGTGAAGAGCTCGACGCTCCCGGGCGTGGTCGCCGTGCGCCTCGACGACCCGGATCCGCGTGTCGTGCAGGAGGTCGTGTCGCGCGTCCTCGCGCGTCGCAAGGGCAAGGTCTACGACGACTACCTGGTGGAGGCGCTCGCCCACGCCGACCCCAAGGTGCGCAGCATGGCGGCCGACGCACTCGGCGAGCGTGACCACGAGGGCGCCGAGGTGCGCTACGCGCTGTGGAAGCGGCTCGAGGTCGAGCAGGACGCCCGCGTGCGCGAGGACGTGGTCGTGGCGCTCGTGAAGCACGGCGCGGAGCTGGCGTGGAAGAAGCACCTCGCCCCGCGCAAGGACCGCCCGGCCGATCCTGCCGTGCGCCAGACGACGGAGGCGCTCGTTCTGCTGCACTCCAAGCGCAAGGAGGCGCTCGACGAGCTGTTCGTGTGGGCGGACCCCGGCGCGTCCCAGCGCGCGGGCAACATCCACCCGGTCGTCTGGATGACGATCCTCGGCGGTCTCGAGGGCAAGGACCATCCGAAGCTCGACGAGTGGCTGATGGGCTTCCTCGCCGGTGGCTACGCCGTGCAGAAGCCCGACCGTCACTTCGTCATCGCGTCGGCCGTTTCCTTGGTCGGCGCCAACAAGCGCCTCGCCCATGCCGGCACGCTGCTCGACATGTTGAAGCGGGCCTACGGCGGGCCGCCGCCCCATGACGAGATCAAGGACGCCGCGCTGCATGAGGAGATCCGCAGCGCGTTGATGGGGGCGTTCGCCGACCTCGCCGGCACCGAGGCCTGCCCGCCCGAGACCAAGGCCGCCATGATCAAGGCCCTCGGCAAGCACGTGAGCGACGACCCGTCGCCTTGGGTACGCCGTGCCGCCGACGCCGCGTTCACCAAGCTGAAGGAAGAAACGCCGGAGCTGCCCGACTTCGACACGCGCAATGGCTGGAAGGGCGTACCACGCGCCCTGAAGCCTGCGGACGGCATCCCTACGCCGGCCGGCGAAGGCGAGTGGCTCGACGAGAAGGGCATCCTCCAACTCGCCGACTGGATCGCGCAGGCGAAGCCGCTGATCGCGTTCGTGACGACGGCCGGCGCCATCACGGTGGAGCTCGATCCGGTGAACGCGCCCGTTCACAGCGTGAGCCTGCTGAATGCCGTACGCAATGGGATCTACGCCGACACGCGCTGGCATCGTGTGGTGCCGAGCTTCGTGATTCAGGGCGGTGATCCCCATGGTCACGGCGCGGGCGGTGGCGGTTGGACCGTGCCCGACGAGATCAGCAAGAACCGCTATGTCCGGGGCGCGCTCGGCATGCCGAAGAGCACGAAGGACGACGGCGGCTGCCAACTGTTCTTCATGCACTCGTCCTACCGTCCACTGGACGAGCGCTACACGTGCTACGGCAAGGTGGTTCAGGGGCTGGACGTGGTCGACAAGATCCGGGTCGGTGACATGATCCTGTCCGCGCACGTCGCGTACGGGAAGTAGCCATGGCCGAGACGATCCCGCTCTACCAGGTGGATGCGTTCACCGACCGGCCCTTTGCCGGCAACCCGGCGGCCGTCTGCCTCTACGAGGAATGGCTCGACGACGACGTGCTGCAGGCCATTGCCGCGGAGAACAACCTCTCCGAGACGGCCTTCCTCGTGCCGCACCTCGAGACGGAGGAGTGGGAGCTGCGCTGGATGACGCCGCGCTGCGAGGTGGACCTGTGCGGCCACGCCACGCTCGCTTCGGCCTGGGTGCTGCTCTCCGAGGTGCAGCCCGAGCGCGACCGCGTCGTGTTCCATACGCAGAGCGGACCGCTCACGGTCGCGCGCAAGGGCGAGCTGCTGGAGATGGACTTCCCCGCCATTCCCCCGCACGCGGCGGGTAACGTGCCGCCTGCACTCGCGGCGGCCCTCGGCGCCGAGCCCACGGAGGTCCAGCTCGCGGGCAAGCACAACTACCTCTGCGTGTTCGACGAGCAGGCGCAGGTCGCGGCCCTCGAGCCCGACATCCGGTCCATGCACGGGCTCGAGCGCAGCGTGATCGTCACGGCGCCGGGGGACCAGGTCGACTTCGTCTCGCGCTTCTTCGCGCCCTTGGTGGGGGTGGACGAGGATCCCGTGACCGGCTCGACGCACTGCACCCTTGCGCCCTACTGGGCCGGCAAGCTCGGCAAGACCACGCTGACCGCAAGGCAGATCTCCGCGCGCGGGGGCGAGCTGGAGTGCGAGACGCGGGGCGCCCGAGTCCTGCTGCGGGGCCGCGCGGTGACCGTGCTGCGTGGGGAACTCCACGTCTGAACGACGCCCCGGCTGGCGATCCCGCGCGCAAGACGCAGAGGAGAACGCGAGCGGCGCACGGCAGTCAACGGTCGGCCCGTGGGCCACCGTCCCCCTTTGCGCCCTTTGCCCTCTTTGCGTCTTGAATGATGGGACCGGTCCGGTCCCATCATTCCGCGTCGGGGCGCTCCAGCTTCTTCTTCAGCTGATCCAGCTTCCACTGCATCAGCTCTTCGGGCGTCATCTTGGAGGTGTCGACCTTCTCGACGTCCTTCTTCGGCGCGTCGGGCTGCAGGCTGATCTTGCGCGGCGTGCGCGGTCCGCGGTCATCGCGACCACGTCCGCGGCCGCCGAAGCCTCCGCCTCCGAAGCGGCCACCCGACTTGCGATCGCCGCCGCGGCCGCCGGGGCGTCCACCCTGACCAGGGCGCCAACCCTGACCCTGGCGCCCACCTTGGCCCTGACGCGGCCGGCCGTCG